>NZ_JADKPQ010000011.1:0-200752 GCF_015350725.1 Flavobacterium sp. CSZ | reverse complement strand
GGTGCAAATATAAAGCGGTTTTTCGTTTTACCAAAATAAATTTGCACTTTTTTTATACTTTTTTTGCTTACAATTCGTTGATTTTAGCAATCAATTGATTAGCAGTTTCTTCCAATTCAACATTGATTTGTTTGAAGTGTGCTTTTTTGTTTTCAACGTTCTTAGCATTCACTTTTGTGATCAAAGTATCAAAAGCTGCGATAGCCTGATCGATCAAAGCATTCGTTTCCGGAGTTGGATTTCCTGTTGTAGACATTTCGAATAAGTAAATTGCCTCAATAATATCTCCTAATACGAAGTTGATGTCTTTTTTTAAATTTTTAACGTTTGCCATTTTTATTTTATTTTAATTTGCGACTGCAAAAGTACATATAATCTTTCTATTAAGTGCTATGAAATGTAAATTTCTAAAATAGAAGCTTTTCCGCTTAAAATAAATGCATTTATCTCAGCGGGAACCAAAACGGTATCTCCTTTTATATAGGTTTGCCTGAATCCTTCAAATTCAATTTTAAAACTTCCTTCGATACACATATAAACGGTAAAAGTTTCTCCTGATTTAGCAACTTCAACTTTATTTTCTAACGCAATAAAATTGGTGGTAAAATAAGGACAATCAACCACTACATTTGATGTATTGACTTTTGTCTCATATTTCTTTTGTGTATGTACCTTATTATAGTTGATAGCATCAAGCGCTAGATCTACATGAAGCTCTCTTGTATTTCCCTGAGCATCTTTTCGATCAAAATCATACAAACGATAAGTAATATCAGATGTTTGCTGAATTTCGGCTACTACTAATCCTGCACCAATGGCATGAACAGTTCCGGTTTCAAGAAAGAAAACATCTCCCGATTTTGCTTTTACGTCATCTAAAATCGATACTAATGTTTTATCCTCTAAATGTTTCAGATATTCCTCTTTGCTTGAATCTTCTTTAAAACCAACGATGATTCTCGCATCGGCATCAGCCTGCATTACATACCACATTTCGGTTTTACCAAAAGAGTTATGGCGTTCTTTTGCCAATTTATCGTTTGGATGTACTTGTATCGAAAGGTCTTCGCGGGCATCTAAATATTTAAAAAGCAACGGAAACTGTTTTCCAAATCGTTCATACACTTTTGTTCCCAGAATTTCATTTGGCATTTCATCAATAAGTTCCATCAATGATTTTCCTTTCAAAACTCCGTTAGCAACAACACTAATATCGCCTTCTACGGTTGATAGTTCCCAGCTTTCACCGGTAATTTTAGAAACGATTGGTTTGTTTAAAATTCTTTTCAACTTCTCTCCTCCCCAGATTCTATCTTTTAAAATGGGCTCAAATTGTAAAGGGTATGATTTTAGGTTCATTTTTTAGGGCTACTATTTTTATTAATTTAATATCGGACTGAGATTATTTTTACTTCTATAAGACTAATTCTTTGACAGTTTCAAGTGCTTTTGGAATGTGTTTTCCCGCATTCATACTATCAAAAATCAAAATAACAACACCATTTCTATCAATAACATAGGTTACTCTTCCTGGTAAAAGACCAAATAAGGTATCGCGTACCCCGAAAAGGTGTCGCAGTTTTTTATCCTGATCAGACAAGAGTATAAAAGGCAATTGATGTTTATTGGCAAATTTATGATGTGATTTTACACTATCGCTGCTTATACCAATAACCTCAGCACCAAGATCTTTAAAATCTTCGTACTGATCTCTAAAGCTACAAGCTTCAGTAGTACATCCAGGTGTATTATCTTTTGGGTAAAAATAAATCACAAGAGGCTTTCGACCCAAAACACTTTGGCTTTCAAAAACTTCTCCATGACTATCTTTTGCAGTAAAATTCGGAACTATATCTCCTATTTTTAATGACATTTATTATTCTCCTTTATAAGTTACAAAATTGCGGTCCGTTTCATTCAAAACGATTTCTAGTTCAAAATCGGGCTGAATTCTTTTTCTAATTTTATTCCATATCACAACGGCAATATTTTCAGCAGTTGGATTCAAATCCTGAAATTCCGGAACATCCAGATTCAGGTTTTTGTGATCAAACGGAATTTCTACTTCTTCCAGTATAATATCCGCTAATACTTTCACATCTAAAACAAAACCAGTTTCCGGGTCAATTTTTCCTTTAACACTTACTGTTAAACCATAATTATGACCATGAAAATTGGGATTATTACATTTTCCAAAAACAGCGTTGTTTTTTTCAGATGTCCAATCTTTTCTGTGCAATCGATGTGCAGCATTAAAATGCGCTTTTCTTGATATGGTTACTCTCATTTGGGGGTTGGTTAGTCTGGGTTATAGCTTATGATCTTCTAAATAATGATCAAATTCATCAAAAATTATTTTAAACCAAACTGTATAAATCTCAGGTTGTTTCTGGATATCTGCTTTTACATCTTCGATCTTCATCCATTTCCAGTCTTCAACTTCTTCAGGATTGATGGCCGGATTATCGTTATAATAGCCAATCATAACATGATCTAGTTCATGCTCTGTTAAACCATTATCAAAAGGAGCTTTGTAAATAAAATGAAAGAGTTCTTTCAATTCGGCTTTAAAACCCATTTCTTCAAACAATCTTCTGCCTCCGGCATCAACATTCGTTTCTCCCTCACGCTGATGACTACAACATGTATTGGTCCAGAGTAAAGGCGAGTGATATTTGTGATGAGCACGCTGCTGTAGCATAATTTGGTTTTTATCATTTAAAATAAAAACCGAAAAAGCGCGATGCAGAACTGCTTTTTCATGTGCTTCTAATTTTGGCATTAAGCCAATTTGCTCATCGTTTTGGTTTACTAATATTACGTTTTCTTCTATCATAGGGCTTATTGATCAAACAAAAATACGAAAAAAGAAATGGCTTGAAAATCCTGACAGAGATTGTGAAAAGTTTAACGAGCTGAATATTTTACAAAAAACTGATTCACAATAAAATACACATCATTCAATCGCAAAAATCCTTTAAAAATAAGCCCTAAAAACTAAAACGGAATGTTTTACGTACATAATAAAAGTTAAAACATACTTAAAAAAATCTCAATTGTACAATACACAGGATTTCAGGGCGAAATCTAGTTGTATCTTTGAAATCACAGAATAAAGCACTCAAAAACAATGAAAACAAAAACCCAAATCTTCAGCCTTTGCTTTTTAATTCCGCTTTTTATTTTACAGGCATGCGGACAAAGCGCAAAAAAACAAAATACCAACACAGTAGTTATGGAAAACAAAATCAGCAAACCCGGAAATCCTTATTATTCGAATACAGATACCACCAAACTTAATGTCACGAATGCTGAGTGGAAAAAGGTATTACCCGAAGATGTTTATGATGTAATGCGCAATGCAGATACCGAAAGACCTTTTACCGGAAAATACTGGAATACAGACGAGAAAGGAACGTATTATTGCGCTTCATGCGGCAACTTACTTTTCCGTTCCGGTGCTAAATTTGCCAGCAGCTGCGGATGGCCAAGCTTTTTTGAACAAGACAACAAAAAAAGCGTAGTATATAAAAATGATAATTCTCTGGGGATGGAAAGAATCGAAGCGCTTTGCGGACGTTGCGGCGGACATTTAGGCCATTTATTTGATGACGGACCTGAGCCAACCGGAAAACGTTATTGCATGAATTCGATCGCACTTGACTTTGTTCCTGATTCTAAATAAAACAACGATGAAAAATATATTTCTGATTGCCATTTTTGCATTATCCCTGAATGGATTTGCACAAAATATCAAAACAAAAAGCTCTTCGAACCTTGAAACTATTACCATCGGTGGAGGTTGTTACTGGTGTGTTGAAGCCGTTTATGAAAATTTAGACGGAGTAAAATCGGTAGTTTCGGGTTTCTCAGGAGGAAAAGTAGCCAATCCAACTTATGAAGAAGTTTGCACAGGAACAACCGGTCACGCCGAAGTAGTACAGATAACTTATGACAAAACCAAAACAGATATCAATGAAATTTTTCAGGTTTTCTTTACGGTTCATGATCCAACAACATTAAATCGTCAGGGCGCCGATGTTGGAACCCAATATCGCTCTGTAATTTTTTATAAAAACGCTGAACAAAAAAATGCTGCTGAAAGTATTATTGCAGAATTAAACAAAGCAAAAGTATACAACAGCCCGATTGTGACCAAAGTCGAGCCTTTTAAAGTGTTTTACAAAGCCGAAGATTATCATCAGAATTATTATGCAAACAACAAGAACCAGCCGTATTGTAAAATGGTGATTCAGCCTAAAATAGAAAAATTCGAAAAAGTCTTTAAAGACAAATTAAAAAAGAAATAATTCTCATTTATATTGGTTAATAATAGTTGCCGTCCATTTTCATGGACGGTTTTTTTATGATTTTTTTTTGCCACGACATGAGCCGATAGCGAACAGATGAACTAATTTCACGAATTAGCACTAATTTTTTCTTTTTGTTATCCTCATTATGGTTCGTAAAAATTCGTAAAATTAGTAGCTAACTCTTTTTATAAAATCCATTCATATTTTTTGTAATTTGCAGCCACAAACCAATTAAAAAGCACATAATGAAGCAATTATTTTTCTTCTTTGCCTTATTCTTTACATTTTTTCAAATACATTCTCAGGAGAATTTACCGACAGATTATCTCTCAAAAGAATTTCATAAAGACCGTAGGGAAGCCTTTAGAAATCTCATGCCGGCAAATTCTGTGGCATTAATTTTCTCTTATCCCGAAAGAGTTTTTTCAAAAGACATTAATTATAATTTCCACCAAAACCCTGATTTGTATTATTTATCAGGATATAAAGAACCCGATGCTGTTTTATTACTTTTTAAAGATGTTCAGGGAACCGAAAAATACAATGAAATTCTTTTTGTGAGAGAAAGAAATGCCAGCAAGGAAACCTGGACCGGAAGACGCCTTGGAACCGAAGGCGCAAAATCTAAACTAGGTTTTACAGCGGTTTATAACGGAAAAGATTTTAAAGATTTTGAAATCGATTTTAAAAAATTCGACAAGATCATTTACGATAAAATCCCAACAGATATTGGCAATGACAAAAGCGGATTTGATCTTTATAGCTTATTGGAAAGTTTTAAAACCAAAGCTGCCATCTCAAAAGAAAATGAAGCCTCATCAATAGATCTTTTTACAAACATTACAAACACGCTTCGCGAAATAAAAACTCCCGAAGAAATGAATTTGCTTCGTAAATCGATCAAACTTTCCTGCATTGCACACAACGAAGTCATGAAAGCCATTGGACCCAATATGAGCGAAAACGAAGCCGACGGAATTCACGCGTACGTGCACAAACATTACGGTGCCGAAGGCGAAGGCTACCCGCCAATTGTAGGCGCCGGAGCAAACGGATGCATCCTGCATTACGGAGAAAACAACGCTACAAAAATCGACAATCAATTATTATTGATGGATGCAGGTTCTGAATATCACGGTTATTCTGCCGATGTCACCAGAACAATTCCGGCAAACGGAAAATTTACCGAGGAGCAAAAAGCCATCTACCAATTGGTTTACGAAGCCCAGGAAGAAGTTTTTAAAATCGCCAAACCAGGAACTCCATTTCAGGATTTAAACCAAAAATCCAGAGAAGTAATTGCGGCAGGATTACTCAAACTTGGAATTATTACAGATCCTAAAGATGCCCGAATATATTATCCGCACAGTTGCTCGCACTTTCTGGGTTTAGATGTTCATGACAAAGGAAATTACGCCGGCATTCTAAAAGAAAATATGGTACTTACCGTTGAACCCGGAATCTATATTCCGGCAAATAGCAAATGCGATAAAAAATGGTGGAATATTGGTGTTCGTATTGAAGATGATATCGCCATCACAAAAGACTCGTACGAAAATTTATCCGTAGAATCCCCAAGAAAATGGCAGGATATCGAAAAACTTGCTGCTCAAAAAAGTACTTTCAACGAAATGAAATTTCCTAAGATATAATATAGATCCTATCTGGTGAGTTTCTAGATTCAAAAGCCAAAAAAAATCATTAAACAAATGAAAAAGTATTTATTTTTATTGCTTTTTACAGCATTAGTAGCTTGTAATAATCATAATGAGAAAGCAAAAGGATCCAAAAAATCAATTAATAAACAGAGCGTCAGCCCATCAACAGCAAAAACAAGATTGAGCAATAAGTCTATTTATGATTCAAAATTTATTACAATCAAAAACGTCTTAATCAATGGTCATAAAGTAATATTGTCTAAAGCAGAATTTGAATCGATTTATACTCACATTGATTCTACAAAAACACAGATTTGGGAATGCGGAAGTCCGTTTGATTGGATAGACACAGAATGGATGATTAAAACTTACGGGAAGGAAGATCGAGAAACAGGGATATTTAGCAAATTCAATGGCGAAATAACAACCATATATAGTAAAAATATTGAGTTTGCCACCAATAAACATATTGTATTATTTGATACTGGTTTCGCTGATAATAATTCTTTTAAAATTATTTCACATAATATAACACTGAACAAAAACACTACACTAAATGAATTCAGACACAAATTTCCGAATTCAGAAATGGAAACTACCGAAAATCTAAACGTAGTAAGATTTAGATTTTATTTAAAAGAATTAAATGACGATGCTTTTCTATTTTATTTTAAAGATGGAAAGTTGAATTATTTTACTTTGTGGTGGCTTTTATGCTGAAAAAATAACTCTTAACCATAAATAACATCAAAAATAAGATTGTGTCTTAAAACTAAATTCAATACCTGCTGACAAACATAATTTTCAATTTTACTTAATTTGTTTTCTTAAAATACCTAAAAATGAAAGCACTTACCTTCTCTTCTTTCGGAGATTCAGATGTTTTAAAATATATCGAAATCCCCAATCCGGAATTAAAAAGTGATCAAATTTTAGTCGAAATGAAAGCCATCGGATTAAATTTTGCCGATGTTTACAGACGAAAAGGAAATTATCACCTGAAAGGAAATCCGCCATTTATTGCTGGCTACGAAGGAGCAGGAATTGTAGTCGACGCCAACAATCACTCCGAATATAAAATTGGAGATCGCGTGGCTTTCGCCGATGCGCCTTTTGCCAATGCAGAATTGGTTGCTGTGAATACCAACCATGTTTTGCCGCTGCCCGAAGCCATTTCTTTCGAGACCGCCGCTTCTATCCTATTGCAAGGTTTAACGGCGCATTATCTGGCAACTGATAGTCATAAAACCGCGAAAGGCGAAACGGTTTTAATTCACGCTGTTGCGGGCGGAGTTGGTCAGTTTCTAACACAAATCAGCAAATTATTAGGCGTAAATGTTATTGGTTTAACTTCCTCTGCAGACAAAGCAAAAGTAGCCATCGAACAAGGTGCTGATCACGTTTTTCTATATAATGAAGATTGGAAATCGGCTATTTTTAAAACGATTCCAAAAGGCGTTGATGTCGTTTACGATAGCATTGGAAGCACTCTAAAAGATAGTTTCGAAGTCACCAAAGAATGCGGACAAGTCGTCTTCTTTGGGATGGCGGGTGGCGATCCCGCGCCTGTAGACCCAAGAATGCTAATGGACACTTCAAAAACTTTAACCGGAGGTGATTTATGGAGTTATTTAAATTCTAAAGAAGAACGAATAAAAAGAGCTAGCCAATTATTTACCTGGATAATCGAAGGGAAAATTAAACTTTCAGAACCCACCTCTTTCAAATTATCCGAAGGCAAACTAGCCCACGATTATCTCGAAAGCCGAAAAAGTACCGGAAAAATAATATTGATTCCGTAATTTTTTGCCACGAATTATTTTTCACGCAGATTCTAAAAAAGATTTAAGCTGATGCACGCAGATTTATTTGTATCTGGATTTAAAATCAATTTGCTAAAATAAATAATAATAATAATAATAATCTGGGCGTGCCACGTAAGCTCTCAGTCTCGGTTTTCAGTACAATCTTGTCATCAAGAGGAACGAGGGATCTCCATAAGAAACTCCGCAATCACAATCACTAATCTTTGTAGAACTACTAACAGATCCCTCGTTCGGGACGACAAGATTGTAGGTAATACTTTGCAATGGTCTGCAAAAAAAAATCTTGAATTTGTGGCGATTAATCACAAACTATCCACCTCAATTTTCGTCAATTCAGACAATTGTAAAATTCTGGCAACATCATTTTTATTCGCCACAAAAAACAAATAATTATCTCCGTGAGTATCGTAACTCATTAATTCAAAACCTCTTTTTTCTAAAGCCGATTGAATGTAAGGAAACAAATCATGGCTATAGGTTTCTTCGGGATAATCGAAATTAAGATCTTCGCCAATCATTTCTGAGATAAAATATTCTGCATCTTCAGGATCAAATTTCCAGTCACTGTTCCAGGCATCGATACTTTCGAAAAAATCCCATTGCCCTTTCACGATATCATGATATTCTGTATGACCTTTTTTAAAATTCTTTAAAAGTTTCTTAGATTGCTTTTGAACCAATTTTTCATCTACATCTCCTCTCGAAACCAATTTTATAAACTCTTCAAAAGTTTCCTGTGTAACTTCAACTTCTTCAGGTAATAAACTTTCTGCCGAAGGAAGTTCAATTTCTTTGGGTAATTCAATTTTCACATATTCGCATATCCCCTGCAAAACCTTCTCAAACTCTTTAAAACCTATTTTCTGAGTATCGTTTTTTGGATCCTTTATATCTATAGATTCCGTATCTAATATTCCTTTTGTGTAATCTAGAAAAAAACTATTATTATAGAGCATTCTAAAATCATTAGTTTCTAAACTATTCGTACAACAAAAAAAGACAACGAAATTATGCAAAACATGTTTCAGGTACTTTTTAGCTTCTGGCGTTGGCTCTGTATAAAACTGAATATGAATATAATCGTATTCTAATTCCTGAAGCATTTGCTCTTCTGAAACTGGCCCGATATTGATCTTTTTATAGATTTCGTTTAAAACTTCGTAGGCGTTTTTAAAACCCGCCTTCTTAATTTCATTTTGCGCTTCATCATAATTAAATGAACCTGGAAATGAATATAAATTCACTAAAACAGTATCATGAATTCCTTTTATTTTAAATTCCAACTTATTATTCCCATTATATAAATAAGTATAAATAGCATCAAGAACATCAAAAGAAACAATCGATTTTGGATCGTTATTTCGACCAAATAAATTAGAAAAGAAGTCTTTCATATGATATATTATTTTAAAGTTTCAGCAATCATCAAAGCACATTTTTCGCCATCAATCGCGGCCGATATAATTCCGCCCGCATAACCTGCTCCTTCTCCACACGGATATAAACCTTTTATTTGTAAATGCTCATAAGTAATTGGATCTCTCGGAATACGAACCGGAGAGGAAGTTCTGCTTTCCGGTGCATGCAAAATAGCTTCATTGGTCAAATAACCACGCATCGATTTTCCGAATTCTTTAAATCCTTCGCGTAAAATCTGCGATAAAAATCCGGGAAATACCTGTCCCATTTCTACCGAAGTTGTTCCCGGTACATAAGATGTTTTAGGAATATCTGCCGAAACTTTATTTTGAGTAAAATCGATCATTCGCTGCGCAGGAACTTTTTGAGTTTCCCCTGCCAAATGCCAAGCTTTTTGCTCGATACTTTTTTGAAATTCCATTCCGGCCAAAGCACCAAATTTTGCAAAAGGCTTAAAATCTTCCAATTTCAATTCGATTACAATTCCTGAATTTGCTGTAAGCTGATCACGTTTAGATGGCGACCAGCCGTTTGTAACCACTTCGCCCGGACTTGTAGCACAAGGTGCAATTACACCTCCAGGACACATACAAAATGAGTACATTCCGCGTCCGTTTACTTGTTTTACAATAGAATACGGTGCGGGAGGCAAATTTTCGCCACGATAATCACAACTATATTGAATACTATCAATTAGCTCTTGTGAATGTTCTGCACGAACTCCCAAAGCAAATGGTTTCGCTTCTATAAAAATTTTCTTTTTATCTAATAATTCAAAGATATCACGCGCCGAATGTCCGGTTGCTAAGATCAATTTATTAGCCAGAATCTTGTCACCATTTTGAGTAACGATTCCTTCAACTTCATTATTCTTTACCAAAATATCAGTTACTCGTGTATCAAATAAAACCTGACCACCAAACTCGATGATTTTATTTCGGATATCTTCTATAATTTTAGGCAATTTATTTGTTCCGATATGCGGATGTGCTTCAACCAAAATATCTTCTGACGCTCCAAAAGCTACCAAAAGTTCTAAAATTCGTGTAACATCGCCACGTTTTTTAGAACGTGTATATAATTTTCCGTCAGAATAGGTTCCTGCTCCACCTTCTCCAAAACAGTAATTAGAATCTTCGTTTACCAAATGATCTACGTTGATTGCTTTTAGATCACGACGACGCCCACGAACATCCTTTCCGCGTTCGATTACTATTGGCTTTAAGCCTAATTCTATTAACTGCAAAGCCGCAAAAAGCCCGGCAGGACCTGCACCAACGACAATTACTTCCCGAGCCGAAGAAACATCCTTATATACAGGTAACTCTATTTTAGTTTCCTGAAAAGATTCGCCTTGCAGATAGATAATCACTTTCAGATTGATTTTTATCGCTTTTTGGCGCGCATCAATAGAGCGTTTTAAAATAGAAACATGCTGAATTTCCTTTGGAGAAACCTTTATTTGTTTAGACAAATATTCTTTTAGCAACAATTCGTTTGCAGCTATTTCCGGCGTTACCTGAAGTAAAAGTTCTCTTGGCATTTTGTTTTATTTATTCAATTAGCTTTTCTATTTATGAAAAGAACATGCAAAAATAACATTTTGAACTGACTTTATATAATTATAAAACCATACCTAAAAAAAATCTTAGCATACTTTGGGGTTAATTATGTAGCAACTTTTCGCTTCTTCGTAAAATAGACTTTGTACCTTTGTACCTCTCAACCTTTGCATCTTAAAAAATAATGTCTAGAAAAATAAAATTGATTTGGGATTTTCGTGGCCCAGCTTCGGCAAAAACAGCTGAACATCACGAAATTCATCTAAAAGAATATATCGCCATAGAAAAACTTCCACTAAATATTACAGGTTTTAAAATTGTAAACGATATGCATGCTACCGCTTTTATGGTAGTAACTGATGAAAATATGATTCAGGTAAGAGATGCTTTGAAACCGCATCGTGGGGAAATATATGAGCAATAAAATTCCTATTTTTTAAATTCCAAACTGGTTGAAATTTCAAACAAAAAATTCCAAATTCCAAACTAGCACTTGGAATTTGGAATTTAAATATTGTTTCCCTGCTCTTTATTTCAAATCAAGTCTATAATCACTAAATGCATAAGTTTTATTATCTTTTCCTAGCAACTTAACACTTTTAAACTCAACAGATTCTTCACCATTCACCTGATAAGTATAAACGTCTATATCTTTGGAACTCGATGGTGATTCATAAAACTTACCATTTTCTGTCCACCACTTTCCCTTTTCAGTAAAAGTCTGAATTTCACAATCTTCTTTCGCAGTAAACATTATCATATAAGTACCATCTGCAAATCTTTGTTGTATCCAATGCTTTTCAACTCCCTCTATTTGGGCATCTTTTTCAAAACCTTTCCAAATACCAACTAACTTTGCGTCATTCTCTTTTTTATCAATTGAAAAACTAAAAATAAAAATCGAAAACACTGCTAAAACAGCTATTTTTAACGATGGTGATACTTTTTTCATAAATATTAATTAATTGGAATTTCTATTGTTTTAATATAATCAGATAAAAAAGCAAACATAAAAGAATCCATTTCCTTATCTGCTCTAAATTCAGCTTCTTTTTTCTTTAAAGACTTATTTTCTCTTCCAACACCAGGATTCTCTACCAAAAACACACTATTTGATACTCCTATTTCACCTTGGGCTGCATCTTTAAAATCTTTAACTTTACGCTTATACTCATCAGTTTGCTTATAATACTTAAAATAATCAATTTTAAATTTCTGAAATTCTTTTCCAGTCATTTTTTTCGATTTAATATTGACGCCATTCTTTATTTCTATAAGATTATAGTTCTCATAAACTGAACTATAACCCATATGGACATATTGAATCATATTTCCTGATGGACATATTAATAAACCGGAATAAAAATCACATTCAAAATTAGATTTCATTCCAAACACATCCTTATATATAGATGTTAAAAAAAAATCTGTTTCGCCTTTACTATTTTCTTTGTAATCTTCTTTATAGATGTTTTCAACAACCAATTTACCATCTAGGAATTTAAAATACGCAATATACCCACGCCAATTTGCACTGGAAACACTATGCACTAAATTCTGGGGAAAAGGATTAGTCTCAAAATATTTTTCTAAAGGATTTGATTGTATTTGCAATGTATCCTTATCAATGATTAAATAATCCGGAACCTGAGCGGTTGCAAATGATTTGACAGATACAAGAACAATAAAAGCAAAAAACAATTTCAAAAACTTCATAACATATTTTAATTCGCAACCTCACTAATAAACTTAATACGCATTAAACGCAATTCATCAATATCATAATCGCCATCGAATTCTTTAAGAGCGTCTTCGATTTTATCTGATTCTGATTCCATGAAATAATCGTGAATTTCTTCCTGCTGATCGTCGTCAAGCATATCATCAACCCAATATTTGATATTCAGTTTTGTACCTGCGTAAACAATCTGCTCCATTTCTTTGATTAAAGCATCCATCGAAAGTCCTTTTGCAGATGCAATATCATTTAGAGATAATTTTCGATCTATATTCTGGATAATATATAATTTATTGGCTGAATTTACTCCGGTAGATTTTACCACTAAATCGTCTGGACGAATAATATCATTATCCTCTACATAACGATTTATCAGAGTTACGAAGTCATTACCATATTTCTTGGCTTTTCCTTCACCAACACCATGAATATTATATAATTCGGTTAAAGTAATTGGGTATTTTAAAGCCATATCTTCAAGAGAAGGATCCTGAAAAACAACAAACGGAGGAACTCCCAATTTTTTGGCTACTTTTTTACGCAGTTCTCGCAACATTCCCATTAAAACTTCATCAGCAGTTCCTGATGATTTTGCTGCCGTTACAATTGCCTCATCTTCAGATTCATTGTATTCATGATCTTCAGACATCATAAATGAAACTGGTTTTTTAATAAAATTCAAACCTTCTTTGGTGATTTTTACCACTCCGTAAGTTTCAATATCTTTTGATAAATATCCAGCGACAAGAACTTGTCGCAATAATGCCATCCAGTATTTTTCGTCATGGTCTGATCCTGAACCAAAAAAGGATTGCGTATCTGTTTTGTGTGCTTTGATAACTGCATTAATTCTACCTATTAAAGTAAAGACAATTTCTTTTGACTTATATATATGTTTGGTATCACGAACAATTTCAAGCAATTTAACAGCCTGATCTTTCGCTTCGACTTTAGTTTTAGGATTACGAACGTTGTCGTCCATATCTGCACCTTCACCGGTTTCGCCGTCAAATTCTTCACCAAAATAATGCAATAAGAATTTTCTGCGCGATATTGAGGTTTCGGCGTAAGCCACCACTTCCTGCAATAGTGCAAAACCTATTTCTTGTTCGGCAACTGGTTTCCCGGACATAAATTTCTCTAGCTTTTCTACATCTTTATAAGAGTAATAAGCAAGGCAATGCCCTTCTCCTCCATCACGACCGGCACGACCAGTTTCCTGATAATAACTTTCAAGTGATTTTGGAATATCATGATGAATTACAAAACGAACGTCTGGTTTATCAATTCCCATCCCGAAGGCAATTGTTGCTACAACCACATCTACATCCTCCATCAAGAACATATCCTGATGTTTTGCTCGTGTTTTAGCATCTAAACCTGCGTGATAAGGAACCGCGCTGATTCCGTTTACTTGTAAAACTTCGGCAATCGATTCTACTTTTTTACGGCTTAAGCAGTAAATAATCCCGGATTTGCCTTTATGTTGTTTGATAAATCGAATGATATCCGATTCTATATTTTTAGTTTTCGTACGAACTTCGTAGTATAAGTTAGGTCTGTTGAACGATGCTTTAAAAGTATTTGCATCAGACATGTCCAGGTTTTTAAGAATATCCTCCTGAACCTTTGGAGTTGCAGTTGCCGTTAATCCAATGATGGGCACTTGCCCTAATTGTTTAATAATGTTTTTCAGATTTCGGTATTCAGGCCTAAAATCATGCCCCCATTCTGATATACAATGTGCTTCATCAATAGCAACAAACGAAATAGGCACGCTTTGTAAAAAAGCTACATATTCTTCTTTGGTTAAAGATTCCGGCGCTACATACAAAAGTTTGGTTAAGCCAGAAGTGATGTCTTTTTTTACTTGTGCGATTTCTGTTTTGGTAAGAGAGGAATTTAGCACATGCGCAATTCCGTTTTCAGAAGAAAGGCTTCGAATTGCATCAACCTGATTTTTCATCAAAGCAATTAAGGGAGAAACAACGATAGCTGTTCCGTCCTGAATTAAAGCGGGTAATTGATAACAAAGAGACTTTCCACCGCCAGTAGGCATGATCACGAAGGTATTCTTTTTGTTTAAGATACTCGTAATGACTTGCTCCTGCAAACCCTTAAATTGGCTAAAGCCGAAATACTTCTTTAATTCCTTGTGTATTTCAATTTCGTTTGAATTCATTCTTTATATTAATGGATATTTTGTATAAATTTGCAACACATAAAGATACAACTTTCTTTTATACATACAAATTTAAAATATCCTGTTTTGATTACAAAAGAAAATATATTGGCGATTGCCAAGAAAACCATACTCTCTGAAAGTGAAGCAATTACAAAGCTGATTGATTTTTTAGACGAAAATTTTTACGAAGCTGTCCAACGTATTTACGAAACTAAAGGCCGATTGATCGTTACAGGCATCGGAAAAAGCGCGATCATTGCTCAAAAAATGGTAGCCACTTTTAACTCTACAGGAACCCCTTCTATGTTCCTGCACGCCTCAGAAGCTATTCACGGAGATTTGGGTATGATACAAAACGAGGACATTATTATTTGCATCTCTAAAAGCGGAAATAGTCCTGAAATTAAAGTTTTAGTCCCATTATTAAAACGCTTCGGAAATACCTTAATTGCCATAACAGGAAATGTAACTTCATTTCTAGCAAAAGGTTCAGATTATGTTTTGAACACAACCGTTGAAATGGAAGCTTGCCCAATAAATTTAGCGCCAACAAACAGTACCACAGCACAACTTGTTATGGGCGATGCTCTTGCAGTTTGTTTGATGGAAATGCGCGATTTTAAACCTGAGGATTTTGCTGTATATCACCCAGGCGGAGCTTTAGGCAAAAAATTATTGCTTCGCGTAAAAGACATGATTGAACACTCGTTAAAACCAATGGTTACGCCGGACACGTCAGTTAAAAAAGTTATTTTTGAGATCTCTGAAAAACGATTGGGAGTTACAGCTGTAATCGAAAATGACAAAATAATAGGAATTATTACCGATGGAGACATCCGAAGAATGCTAAATGACGTAGATACTATTGCTGACTTAACTGCAAGAGATATTATGTCCAAAAATCCTAAATCAGTATCTTCAGAAACTATGGCAGTTGATGCTTTAAATATTTTAGAAGATTTTTCGATAACGCAGCTTATCGTTTCAGATAACGGAGAGTACAAAGGAGTATTACATTTACATGACATTTTAAAAGAAGGAATCGTATAATGGCAAAAAAGAACCTTGGCGAGATGTCATTTTTAGACCATCTTGAAGAACTTAGATGGTTATTAGTTAGAAGCACAATTGCAATATGCGTTATGGCTTTTTTCACTTATTTTATAAGTGATTATTTATTTGATCAGATTATTTTAGGCCCAATAAGACCTACCTTTTTTACTTATGTCTGGTTTTGCGATTTATCTCATGCACTAGGATTCGCAGATAGCATTTGTATTACTGAACTGAATTTCATTATTCAGAATACAGAGATGGAAGGACAGGTAAATATTTTTGTATGGATGTGTCTTTTAGCCGGTTTCATATTAAGTTTCCCTTTTATTTTATGGGAACTCTGGAAGTTTATAAGCCCTGCTTTATACGAAAAAGAAAGAAAAAATGCCAAGGTATTCATCTTCACTTCTTCATTACTTTTCTTTTTGGGAGTACTGTTCGGGTATTTTGTTGTAATACCAATGTCCGTGAATTTCGTAGCTACGTTCTCTGTGAGTGATGTTGTGAAAAACCAATTTACATTAGATTCTTATATGGGAATGGTAAAGACAAGTATTCTTGCCAGCGGATTGTTTTTTGAATTGCCCATCATTATATATTTCCTGACTAAATTAGGATTAGTAACTCCTGATTTCTTAAGAAAATATTGGAAATATGCCGTTGTAATTATCTTAATTGTAGCTGCAATTGTAACTCCTCCAGACGTAGTAAGCCAGACTATTGTAGCAATACCAATGTTGCTTATCTACGAAGTGAGTATCCTGATTTCGAGGATTGTTTATAAAAATAAATTGAAAGAAAATGTCTGATATCGTACAAGAGTTTAACGACTATCGTTCTAAAATGAACGAAAAATTACTCGCTGATAATAACAAAATTGTAAAGCGAATTTTTAATCTTGACACCAATGCATATGCAGCGGGAGCTCTTGATGTAAAAACAAAAGAACTTTTAGGATTAGTAGCATCGGCGGTTTTACGTTGCGATGATTGCGTAAAATATCACTTAGAAACCAGCCATAAAGAAGGCGTAACTAAGGAAGAAATGATGGAAGCAATGGGAATCGCAACTCTTGTTGGAGGAACAATTGTAGTACCTCATTTACGCAGAGCTTACGAATTTTGGGAAGCTTTAGAAGAAGCCGAAACTAAATAATTGTTAATACATTTATTTGCTGAATCGTTTATTCGTTAATTTGTAGCGAATAAACGATTCTAACGTTTAAACGATTAAACTTTAAAAATGAAATTAAGAGCTGATAATTTAATCAAAACCTATAAAGGTCGTAGCGTAGTAAAAGGAATTTCTGTTGAAGTAAACCAAGGAGAAATCGTTGGACTTCTAGGACCAAATGGTGCAGGAAAAACAACTTCTTTCTACATGATTGTAGGATTGGTAAAACCAAATCAGGGTAACATTTATCTTGATGATTTGAATATTACCGATTATCCGATGTACAAACGCGCTCAACAAGGAATTGGCTATTTAGCACAAGAAGCTTCTGTTTTTAGAAAATTAAGTATTGAAGATAATATTTTGAGTGTTTTGCAATTGACTAAACTTTCTAAAGAAGAACAAATTGCAAAAATGGAAAGTTTAATCGAAGAATTTAGCTTAGAACATATTCGTACCAACCGTGGAGATTTACTTTCTGGAGGAGAACGTCGTCGTACCGAAATTGCACGTGCTCTTGCAACTGACCCTAAGTTTATTTTACTCGATGAGCCTTTTGCAGGAGTTGACCCTGTTGCGGTTGAGGACATTCAGAGAATTGTTGCTCAGTTAAAAAATAAAAATATCGGAATCCTAATCACTGATCACAACGTTCAGGAAACATTAGCAATTACAGATAAAACATACTTAATGTTTGAAGGTGGAATTTTGAAAGCGGGAGTTCCGGAAGAACTAGTAGAGGACGAAATGGTTCGTCGCGTTTACTTAGGTCAAAACTTTGAACTTCGTAAAAAGAAACTTGAATTCTAACAAAAGTATACAGTCGCAGTTTTTAGTTTCAGTGAATGCTGAAAACTGAAACTGAAAACTGCGACTGAAAACTAATTTAAAAATGAAGTCAGAAAAACCAACTCAGGAAGATTATGACAATTGGCATAAAGATCCAAAAAAATGGTATTTATGCTTCTTTTATTATAATCCGAAAGACAAAAGGTTACTACCTCCAAAAAGAATTGAATGGATGGGTTACACACTAAACCTTGCTAACCCTTATTCTGTACTACTCCTATTACCTCTGGTGATAATAATTGCTCTGGTTTTTTTATTGAAATAAATTAAAGCATAGCAAGAACACACTGAAAACTGTGACTGAGACTGAAAACTTATTCAACCGTAATAAACTGCAGCTGTTCTAAATCGCCGTTATAAATATTTACATCAACCCGATGTTTGATTCCAGGCAGAGAAGCTTTTTCTGTAAACTGCCAAAAAAGCCAATCGTCTTCAATTTTTTCTCTGTAGAAATTGTAATTGGCTATCCAAAATAAATATTCTCCAAATTCTTCTTTCAAAAAATCACTGTAATAACGTTCGCCTGAATAAATTATAGGACGCACCTGATAATGGGCTTCTACTTTATTGAGCCAACGCTTCAATCCTTTTTTTAAACTATCTAAAGGTTGATTTTTTGGCAATCTCTCTATATCTAAAACTGGTGGTAAATCACCTTTTTGCAATTTTACTGTTTTAATAAAAAGATTGGCCTGCTCGATAGAGTTTTCATTCGGGCGGTAATAATGATAGGCTCCGCGTATGATTTTATGCTCTTTTGCTCCTTCCCAATTTTTTCTAAACTGTCTGTCAACTCTGTCATTGCCCGCAGTTGCGCGAACAAAAACAAATTGTACAGGATATTTCTCTTCTAATACCTCAACTTCATCCCATTGTACTTTTCCCTGAAATTCAGATACATCAATTCCTATTACTTTTCCTTTATGATTTTCAAGTACTTTAATGTTTCTAACATCAGATAAATGTTTATCTACAGCATCTTCGTCTAAAACTTTATTTGATTTAAAACCAAGATAATATGCCAGTCCATCACGATAATGATAAACTGCAAAAAAAAAGAGTAACACAAAAAAAGAATAAATAATAAAGCGAATTACTCTTGCAAAAAACGATTTCTGAGGTTTCGATTTTCGTGAATAAGAAGTTCTTCGGGTAGTCGTTTTTCTTGCCATTCAGATACAGCTACTTTTTCAAAAACATATTATTAACAACTGATAATAATACATAAAAAATGATAATTAAAGGAATTGCCATGTATTGCAGTCCTACTAATAAAAGCAACGAAACCAACAAAAATACTATTTGAAGCACATTATCTTTTAGAGTAAATTTCTTGATTTTTAAAGCAAATAAAGGAATTTCGGCATTCAAAATATAAGCACTACATAATGTTATTGCTAGCAAAACCCAGTGATTAGTCAGGATTTCGAATACGGCTAAAGAATCTGAATATTCTAAAACTAAAGGAAGACTTAAAATAAACAGCGCATTTGCCGGTGTTGGCAAACCAATAAAAGAATCTGTCTGGCGAGTGTCGATATTAAAATTTGCTAATCTGTAGCAAGAACCCAAGGTTACAATAAATCCTAAGAAAGGAATAAAAACTGAGCCAATCACTTCATGAGGATTAGCGCTTTTTAAAAACATTGTATACATGATGTATCCCGGTACAACTCCGCTGGTTACCATATCAGCCAAAGAATCTAACTGTAATCCAAGCGGACTTGAAACTTTGAAGAGTCTGGCAAAAAAACCATCAAAAAAATCAAAAAAGATTCCTAAACAAACCATATAAAAAGCCATTAAATAATCGCCTTGTGAAACAAAAACTACGGCTATACAACCACAAAACAAATTGATTAATGTAATTAAATTAGGAATGTGCTTTTTGATATTCATGATTTATATTTTTTGATAATTGCAACCACAAATTTCGCATAATAAGTGACAATTTATACTATTAGTATAAAAATTTTATATCAATCTTTTAAAAAAGTAAATGGGGAGTTTAGTTTCTAAAGTTTTTTTTTTTAAAATCCATCTTTTGTAATATTTCTCAAAAGGAATAAATTTGCTTAGTAAAATATTATATTTTTGGTAAAAATTAAAACAGACTCAGATCTGCAAAAAAATATCCGTTGAAGAAAATCCTGCTGCTTTTATTTTGTTGGAATTGTACTTTACAATATGCACAAACTGTTCGGAAATATTCGAATGAATTTATGAATATTGGAGTCGACGCAGCAGCATTAGGAATGTCAAGTGCGGTTACCGCTTCTACAAATGATGTAAACTCTGTTTATTGGAATCCGGCCGGTTTAACCAATCTTGACGATCACCAAATTTCATTAATGCACGCCAATTATTTTGCGAATATTGCTCAATACGATTATATAGGCTACGCAAGCCCAATTGATGACCGAAGTGCCTGGGGAATCTCGATGATTCGCTTTGGGGTCGATGATATTATGGATACCACTCAATTAATCGACAATCAGGGAAATATTGATTATAACCGAATTAGTTTGTTTTCAACTGCTGATTATGGTTTTACTTTTTCGTATGCCAGAAAATTGCCTGTTGACGGATTTCAATATGGAGTAAATGCAAAAATTATTCGACGAATTATCGGGAAATTTGCAAATTCATGGGGATTTGGATTTGATGTTGGACTTCAGTTCGAGCGAAATAACTGGAAATTCGGTTTAATGCTTCGCGATATTACAACAACTTATAATGTTTGGAATATTGATGAAGAGGAATATGCAAAAATTGCCAATGCAATTCCCGGAGAAAATAATGAATTACCTGAAAGTACCGAAATTACTTTACCAAAGGCGCAATTGGGAGTTTCCAGAACGTTCGATTTTCATAATGACTATAGCCTTTTGATTGCCACAAACCTGAATATGCGTTTTGAACAAACGAACGATATTATTTCATCTAAAGTAGTAAGTATTGATCCTGCTGTAGGATTTGAATTTGGATATACCAACCTTGTTTTTTTAAGAGCCGGAGCGGGAAATTTCCAGAATGTAGCACAACTAGACAATACTGAAAAATTGAATTTCCAGCCTAACATTGGTCTGGGTTTTAAGTATAAAGGCATTCAGATTGACTATGCTCTGACTGACTTAGGAAACCAAAGTACCGCTTTGTACTCAAATATTTTTTCTTTAAAAGTAGATTTAGGTATCTTTAGATAAAATTTGCAAACCATAAACTTCTTAAAATTTTAAATCATGAAAAATGTCATTTTCAAAAAAGCACTTTTTAGTTTACTATTATTACTAAGTTTTATTGGGTTTAGCCAAAATTTACCTTTATCGAAAGATGCTAAAATAAGTGTCCTCACTTGTGGATTAGGCAATGAAACCTATTCTTATTTTGGTCACACGGCCATACGAGTTGCTGATCCGGGAAACAATATTGATGTTGTTTATAACTACGGTGCTTTTGATTTTAGAACACCAAACTTTGTTGCAAAATTTGCAAAAGGAGATTTACAATATTTTGTAATTGTACATTCGTTTCCGGAGTTTATTGAAGAATATAATAATGAAAAAAGGAGTGTATTTGAGCAAGAGCTTCTTATTCCTCAGGACGTAAAACAAAGGCTTTTTGATAATTTAAATACCACATTAGCTTCTGAAGATCGTTTTTACACTTATAAGTTTATTGATAAAAACTGCACATCAATGGTAGTGGATATCATCAATAAAAGTTTGAATGGTACTGTTATTACAAAAAAAGGAGCTACAGATATCACCTATAGATCTATTTTATTCCCATACTTCAATGGTCATTTTTATGATCAATTGGGAACAAGTATTATTTTTGGAACAAAAGTAGATCAATTAGGAACTAAAATATTTTTGCCTTTTGAATTGAAAAATAGTTTAGAGAAAACTACTTATCAAAATCAATCATTAGCTGCTAAAAGTAAAACACTACTTAGCTTTGAAAAAGAAACTCCAGGTTCATGGTGGAATAACGTTTATACTTATCTTTTTATTCTTGCCTTTGTAGTTCTTGCCCACAATAAAATAGTGGATAAAATCTATCTTTTGATTTTATCTTTAATAGGAACCTTTTTTGTTTTTATGGGATTTTATTCCTTTCACCACGAACTAGCGATGAATTACAATGTGCTTTTATTTAGCCCATTATTATTGGTTTTACTCCTTTTTTCCGTTATCAAAAACAAAAGATGGACGTATCGATTTGCAGTTTTACACTTACTATTTTTGGTAGTTTATGCTATTTTTCTAATCAATAAAGCGCATTTTCTAATTGTTTTACCAATGATTATTACAAGCGGATTTGTTTTAGTAAGAGTTGCTATTCGAAATAAAAAACGTATTCCGATTATTATCTAAGCACTATTGTCCGCGGTAGAATAAAACTGTAGTGATCGTTTTAAAAGTGATACTTAAATCGAGAAAAATACTTCGGTGTTTGATATAGTATAAATCATACTGCAGTTTTACCAAACTTTCTTCGATAGATTCTCCGTAAGAATAGTTTACCTGAGCCCAGCCTGTAAGTCCTGGTTTTATAACATGCCTTGTTTCATAAAACGGCATTACACGCGCTATTTCCTCAACAAAAAATGGACGCTCTGGTCTCGGTCCAATAACCGCCATATTACCTTTTAAAACATTGAAAAACTGAGGTAATTCGTCTATTCTGGATTTACGCATCATTTTACCAAAAGGAGTTATACGTCTGTCATTTGAAGTAGCAAAAGCAACTCCCTTCGATTCAGAGTTTTCAACCATTGTTCTGAACTTATAAATTTCAAAAACAACTCCGTTTTTGCCAACGCGCTGCTGAGTGTAAAATAATGGGCCTTTATTTGCAAAAAAGTTTACAATATAAATTAGAGGAATAAAAACAACACAAGCCGATAGCCCTATAAAAGAAAATAAAAACTCCATAGAACGTACCAAAAACAAGTAAAGCCTGTTACTATTACTTCTGCTAAAAGGGAAAAATCTGTAGAAATCCCTGGCAATATATTGCACTGGAATACGCTGCGTCTTACTTTCATAAACCTGGGTATATTCGCGAATAACATTCCCGGATTCTAATAAGTGAAGTAATTGTTGATATAAATCAGCAGTAATTCCGTCTGTTTTTTGAGAAGCAATTACAATTTCAGAAATTTGATTTTTAGATACAAAAGCTTCCAAATCCTTTTTCTTCACTTCTTTTACATAATGAAAATTTAAATTTTCTTCAGATATAGAATCTGAATTTACAAAGCCAGCAATTTTATAATGCGGGTCAACGCTTTCCAATCCTAAAACCAATTCTTCAACTTGATTTTGATCACATATTAAAACGACGTTTTGAGAAAATCGTTGTGAAGCAAGAAAATAAACATAGAACAATCGCCATAACAATAATGTCCCGATTATTGTAAAATAAAAAATAAATATAATCAAACGCTGCTTTGGTAATTCCGGAGATAAAACAGGCGTAAATAAATAAGCCAAACTTGAAGCTGTTCCGGTAAACACTACACTTTGAAGAATTTGCAATTGATTACTTGCAACCTGCAAATTATACATTTCGAATATTAATCCGAAAACATACACATAACTAATAAGTAAAAAAAAGCTTACAAAATTACTTGTATTAAAAACAAAGTAATTATAATCAAATATTAGACTTAATATATATAATGCCGATAAAATAAAAACAGCATCAAAGAAAATAAGTAATATTTTTCTTTCTGAAATTTCAAAATGCATTTTAGTAGTAGAGAACATTTATTCAGTTTGTTAGGGGCTTAAACTTGAGGCAAATGTATTATAAAAAAACAGATATTAATCTACCGAATCCTCAGCTTTTTCCGGAATTTTAACCTGAACTAACAAAAGCGACATTGCATATACAAAAGCCGGTGCTGCAGTTCGCATCGCAGCGTGATTTATGGTCAAGAGCCAAAAGACATAAAAAGACAAGAAATACAAATGTTGCCTATTATTTAAATAAACTACAAAAGGAGTTATAAAAAGAATCAGAAGTCCAAAAATACCAAAAAGACCATGTTCGCTAAACATACGTGTAATTTCATTATGGGAGGCAGCTTCCCCTCCAAATGTTTCTTTTCTAAGTTGCTTTCCCATTCCCGCTCCAACTCCTAAAATAGGATTTTCTAAAAAAAGTGTTATCTCTTCATTCATAATTTGTTCTCTGCCTCCCAATCGATCTTTCTTTTCCCTACCACGAGCATCCTGATTTGCATATCTTTTTTCGATAAGTCCTCTGGTTTGAAAAGAAGAATACATCCATACTCCTACTGCCATTAAACCTGTTAGAATAAAAACCAAAACAAACTTACTTTTCCCTTTTGCATTCGAGAACTTATACAACAAAAACAACAGACACACAATCATAACAACTGCGGTTATTACACCTCCTCTAGAAAAGGTTACAATTCCTCGATAAGTGACGAATATTAATAAAAATCCATTTAAAAAGATTGTGAATTTTGATTTTGAGAATAATATAAGTTGGGTAAAAAAGACGAACATCCCCAAACCTAAAGCTGTAGAAACCTGATTGGGTCCAAATCCTCCTGAAGTTTCAAAATTAGATTGTGTTCCTCTTACGACATCTCTGACACTAGGGTTAAATAAAAATAAATATACCGTTGTACTTACTATTGGTAAGGCCATTGCAAGTAATACATTCTGTAAGTCCGAAAACAGAATTTTCCTTTTAAACATGTATATCGATGATATAGCCAAACATACAGGTCCCGATAAATTAAAAACTAATGACTTTTTTATATCAATAGAAGCATTAAAAACCGTAGACGTAATTAGAATCCCCGGAATTAATAAAATGAGGAAAAACCAATATATAAATGCGTTTGTAGAAAAATCACTATAAATCATCCCTACCAACATGAAAAAAATCACGTTAACCTTAACGAACTCATTGTTAAAATTACCACCTGTCATTCGCAAAAAAACCTCAACACCAACCAAATATGCCGCTACTAAAATCACTTCATTATTTCTATTTTTAGTTCGGTAAACAATAAAGAAACCAGCAATTGGAATGAAAAGCGCGTATAATTTAGACAAAAAAGGGATCATAAAAACAGCCAAAGCAATAACTGCATGAATTATAAGCAGAAAAGTATAGGACAATTTTGTGTTTTTCATTAGCTTATTTTTTGATATTCCGCAATTAGCTTTTCAATTATTATGGTTTCAGTATAATTATCTAAAATAAATTGTTTATAGCTTTTTCCAAATTCCTCTCTTAATTTCTTGTCATTCACTAATCTTATTAAATGATTACTAACTTCCAAATCAGACAAAGGATTGAATAACATACCAGTAGAGTTATTGACTATAAGAAGTCCACAATAGCCAACATTTGTTGAAAGTACCGCCAAATTTGCTAACGCATACTCAATTAATGTCACTGGAAATCCTTCATCGGTTGATGCCAAAACTCCTATAGAAGCTTGTGATAAAATATATTTAACATCACTCTTCTCTCCATACAAATGTATATAATCCTGCAAAAAATTTGATTCTATAAATCTTTTTAAAATATCTGAGTAAGAATCAAAATAATCTTTACCTACTAAGTGAAGGCTCCATCCTAACTCATTTAACTTTAAATACTGAAACGCTTTCAAAATTAAAATATGGTTCTTTGGCTTCTTTAAATTAGCTAAAAAAATAATTCTTTTACCTGCCGTCCCCTTCAATTTTGTTATTTGTTCATTTTTCTTTCCAGAGATTACAAAATTAGGAATAAAAATTACCCTTGGACATTTCATGTTTTTCCTACTCCAGTCTTCTAACTGATGATTCACTACAAAAATGGCAGAAAAAAAGATCGATAAAAAAATTAAAACTTTATTTTCTTTCTTGGTTTCTGTAGCCCGACTTCCATAATGATCATGCCAAACAATTTTCACTTTAGGCATAGTCAGTTTACCTAATATTGCTATAAAAAAAGAAGAACTGTGCGCGTGAATAACATCAATTTTATTACTCTTTAAATATTTCCTTAATCGGAGAATAGCCTTCAAATCTATTCTTTTATTTTTTTCCAAAAACAAATAAGAGACCTTTTTCCCAATTTGATTTAATAACGAACCTTCTTTACGAGATACAATTAAACCTGAAAATTCTATTTTTTCAGATAAGGCATTAGCGTAATTTACAGCCATACGTTCTGCCCCTCCTGTTTCTAAAGAATCTATTATTTGTACAATTCTCATTATGTTAATAGCTTTTTGATTTCGGCTTCAAAAATATCTGTAGTATAATTTTGTGACCAGTCAGTAGCTAACCTGCTTTTATTTATAAAAGTTTTTTCGTCTTTAATTATTTCCATCAACTGAGCTACATCTAGTTCCAAATTCATTTCTAGCAAAATACCTCTTCTACCATGATCTAACATAAAAGGAACACAAGAGACCTTACTAGCAATTGGCAAACATCCCCAAAACATTCCCTCAGCAATAGCCTTTGGCCAACCTTCGCTTTTAGAAGGTAACATTACAAAGTGACTTTTTTGATAGGCTCTTTGTACCTTTTGTTTCTTTTGATTTCCGTGTAAAATAATAAAGTTCTTTAGATTATTTGTTTGAATATATTTTTCTAAATTACTTCTTTCAAAACCTTCTCCGTATAAATTAAGCACTATATTAAATCCATTTTCTCGTAAATGTTGAGTTAATTTTATTGCATACAATGGATTTTTACCTGAAACTAAACTCCCAACAAAAACAAATTCAATTATACTATCAAAATTAGTTTTCAAAATTGTTTCTTTTTCAGTTTCTGAATAAGTAGCGGTAAAAAAAGGTTTTATATTTTTTGATTGATTATTCCAATCTCCATATACCAAAACCTGCATATTTCGAGTCAAAAAAGTGTTACTTAAAATCCACTTTTGTATTTTATATGTAAATGGCTGTTTACTTTTTGGATCCCAATTACCTGCATATTTAGCTGTTTTAATTTTATTCGGAAATAAAACCTGAATAAAACAAGCAACTAATCCCATATTTCCAGGACAACGTACATGAATATGATCAGCATTTTTCATTGCCCAAAATATTTTCCAAAAAATTATTGGTAATTTAAACGCTGAAATTAAAATGTTATTAAAATTGGTAAAATTAAAATCTGGTATTTTTCTAAAACTAATATTATTATGCCGATAAGGGAAATCTATTGCTGTTGATTCGTCAATTTTTAATGGAGCCACAATAATTACCTCATCAATATATTTTAACCATATATTCATTTCATCAATATACGGAGCGTAACCAAAATATTGATTTCCTATTTGGATATGAGAAACATGAGTTATTATTGCAAATTTCATTTATTCTATTTTTGGTTTATGAAATACTAAACTCCAAAAACCAACAATTCTTCCTAAGGATTCCGTAAAGGCAGCTTTTTTATTTTGTTCTGTAATAATATTCGAAAACCGAATCAATGTTAAAAGTATAGTAATCGCATTCCATTTGAAGCGATCTTTAAAAACAGGATTAGGATTTTTAACACGCCAAACGTACCAACCATTTCGGACTACCATTTTCCCATATTTATATTGATTTGGTCTACCTGAAGCTGCATGAAAATGAGACAAGTGGGCACTTGTATTTATAACATTTTTTCCAAAATTTAGTGCTCGCAGACTAAAGTCTGCATCTTCATACAAACCATATCCATCAAAAAAAATAGAAAATTTAATAGTATCTACAATACTTTTCCTAAAGGACATTGACATTCCTATCAATAAATCTACCTCATAAATTCTTCCTGTATTTGGAAATCCGGAAGTTCTACCATGCGAGTAATTTGGCATTTTGCCTGAACTTAAATTTGAACCTAGTTTAAAATAATTTCTCACTACATTTCTTAAACCCTCTTTATAAAAATATCCTTCAAACAAATAATATTTTTTAGGATCGTAAAATACGTTTGCTTCTTGAGGCTTCCATTTATATTCATTAATTGCCAAACCTCCCACACCTACAACATTCAAATTCGTTTTAAATGTTTCTATAGTTTGATAAAAATAATCTATTTCTAAAACAGTGTCATCGTCTAAAAAGCAAACAATTTCAGAATCAATATTAACTTTAGAAATTCCGTAATTTCGTTGTTTTGTTAATCCACGGTTTTCTTTAGAAACCAAAAAGTATTCTACGTTCTCAAATATATTTTCTTTTAATATATTTTTAGTTTCATTATTGACAGAACCATCAATTACAAGAATTTGATGTGGAGATAATAATTGCTTTTGAACAGAATGCAATAAAGCAAGTAATGATTTCGGTCGCATATAAGTGCAAATAATCAAAGAGAATTTCATGTTTTAGCAATTAATTTGTTAGCCCAATATAAACTCTGTTTCCATTCTTTTTTAAAATTAAAAATATACCTTATTGGATTTTTAATACTTTGCTTACTATAGTATTTAAAAAATAAAACTATTTGATATCCTTTTCTCTGTTCGACTGTTTGATGTATTAACTTATATAACATTACTGTTGGAGAAGGTTTGGGTTTAATTTTATCTTTGCCCCATTCTAAATTTGGTTTAGATCTAAAACCACCCATTGGCGCTTTTAAATGCAAAATTTGAGGTGTTGGAAAGTATAAAACATCCATTCCTTGATTTCGAATTTGCATTCCAAAATCAGAATCTTCCCCAAATGCAAATTCGTATCCCTTATCAAATCTTATATTTTTAACTATTTCATTTTTAACTATACTACATCCAGACCCAAAAGTAGACCATTGGACTATTTCTTTAAAGGTTACATTTTCATTTTTTTGTAAGCAACTAAAAGAAGCTGCTTTACTTCTGAACTTTAATAAAAAAACAAATGCTTCGGCAATAAAAAAATTAGAAACCCTAATATCATCATCTGCAAAAAAAATCCACTCGCTTTCGATTTGACTTAAAGCTAAATTACGGGCATTGCAAGCTCCTGGCTGATGTGTAAAAGTATGTTTTATTTTAAATGGCCAAATTTCTGAAACCAAATAGTCTAATTCTGAAACACTATCTAAAATAGGATTTTGCTCAACTATTATGATGTTTTTTGGTAAATAACTTTGTTTCGATAAATCTTTTAAAATATCATATAGTTGATTCTTTCTTCCAATAGTAGGAATAATTACATCTATAGTACTTAAATCCGTATCATGTTTTATTGAAGAACTAACCTGAAGATTATTTAATCTAATGTTATTATTATTTCTGTTTTTATAGAAAAGACTTTTTAATAATCCCAAAAAAGGAAGCCTACATTCATAAATCATTAAATTTAAGCACAATAGAAACAGCCATCTTTTTCTGTAATGTTGCTTTACGAATTTAAAAAGTAAAAAAAATGAATACTTTGTAGTCGAAGTTAGATTATTTTTAATCAATAATTTTGGTTCTGAATAACATAATAATCCTAATGGCATGCATACTTTAGCAATCGAACATAAATAATAATCAAAATCCTTATCCAGTTTAATTTTATTATGGACTGCCAATAATAAACCAGCGTGAACAACTCCTATTAAACTGCTCATCTGCCAGGTTGCATAAGATACATCCTTATTGATTTTAACAAAAAGAGTTTCATCAATATACCCTATTTTTGAACCTGGAAAATTTTCATCATTTGGATTATATGATAACATCATTTTATCATGATGAAAAAGTTTTTCTATCGCTTCAAAATCAATAAAATTTTTATATTTTTCATTACACCAAATTATTTTTGACTGAGGGAATTTCACTGCTAAATTCATAATTACAGATGCAATATTAGCTTTTTTATCAAAAGCTAAAACCTCACCACTTTGAGAAGTGACACTTATCACCTTATTCTGATTGTGATATAAAACTATCAAGATTTAGATATTACTGATTTATAAAACGCTATATTCTGGTTCGCCAAAACTTCTATATCAAAAAATGTCTCTACCTTTTGCCTAGCTAATTTTTCAGTTTTCAAACGTAACGTTTCATCTTCTAAAAAATCATTTATTTTTTTTGCAAAAAGAATATGATCCCTAGGATTCACTAAGAATCCATTTTGTCCATCATCTATCATTTCACTAGCCCATCCAATATTTGACGCTACTATTGATTTTTCCATCGCCATAGCTTCTAACCAGGAAACTGGAAAAGCTTCAGCAAAAGAGGGAAATACACAAACAGTTGCATGCTCTATTTTTTCTTTTATTTCATGGTAAGGAACACTTCCCAAATATTGTACATTTTGAATTGCTTCCTCAGAAAATAATCCCTGCATCATTTTCCAGGTTGAAAGATTCCCTGAAACAATATCCCGAATATCTTTACCAATTAAAATTAATTTAACACCAGGATTATCCTCAATGACTTTATTAAAAATAAATGGTAATTCCAGAAGTCCTTTTTTACGAATTAAGCTTCCGAAATACAATATAGCTTTTTCTTTATGGGGATTTTTATTCCTAATCTGAAATATATTAGAATTTATAGGATTTGCAATAATTTTAAATTTTTTGTTTAACCCAAAAATTTCATTTGTTTTCTCTGCTGTAAACTGACTTACTGATAATAATCCATCTGCTTTTTTTAACGCTCTTTTTTCATGAAACTTATTAATCCATTTTACAGGACGATTATCTAAATGACAGAAATAAGTATCTGAGCCATGTAATCGAATTATCAAAGGGCATTTTAGGGGTTGAATAAAAGATGATATTCCGGTCCAGTCAGGAGCTTCAACTAAATCAATTTCATTTTTTAAATGTAATTCATTTATAATTTTTTCTATTTTTTTTCTAGTTAGCAACCATGATACACCTTTAAATTTTATATTCTTTATTTGTTGGATAATAATTCCACTATCATCGAAAATATTATCTTCTTTTTGCCCATAAACGAGAACTCGAACTGAAATACCTTTTGACAAAAGACCTATTGACAAATTTTTAATACTTGTTCCTATACCACCGGAATCTCCTATTTTAGGATGTGGATATTCTGGTGTTAGAAAGGCTATTGTCATTGTTTTATTTGTTAAAAAAATCTTTCAAAATTCTTGCGGTAAATATTCTCGCTCCATCATCTGTCATATGCCCGCAAGAAGAGAAGTATTTATTTTCAACAACTACATTTTCGTAATTGTAAATTTCCGGATACACTTTTTTTACTTTATCAAAATAATTCATCCCAACTACATTTTCGCACATCGGGGTCATCACAGCAATAAAATTAATATTGTTATCTTTGCAAATATTTTTAATCTCTTCGTAATATTTATTGTGCGGCAAAGGATTTAAATTAACAATATTGTTCTTCATGTTGCCGTTTTTGTTTTTTTCTAAAGGATAATAACCTAAATTATCTAATGAATTTGTTTTTTTATGAATTGCACTAAAAAAAGTCTCTCTGAAACCTATTTTAGAATCAAATTTTACATATCTGTAGAAAGGGATATAATATAACTCTTTGAAGTTTTCTTCATTCGAAAAATGTTCTTGAATAACATTTGAATTATGGATATAAGGCAAAAATAAAGCACAAATACCTTCGGCTTGATGATCGCTGGCAAGGTTTAAATCAGCTTCAAGAATAACATTTTTAATAACATATTTTCTTTCAATCATTAATTTCAACATTAAAGAAGCTTCAAACAAATGCCCGCCGCTCATTCCATAATTAAAGGTATGTAATCCTTTGTCTTCAAACATTTGCGATACAAAATGATTATTTGCCCGAGAAGAACCTAAAATAACAACATCATTTTTTTGTGCTTTCGAATTAAAAACGGTTTCGATTTTTCCTCTATTTTTAGATTGCATAAAAATAGCAGTATAGATTCCATCCAGTCCAAAGGCAATCAAAATGATTACCAAAATAATTTTAGCTATATAAATTAAAAAGCGTTTCATTAAAATTGAAAATATATAAATTCTTTGTAATCTGAAAAAGTTCCGAATGCCATTATAGCTATTATTGCAAAAGCCAATTTGAGCATATTTCTTTTTCCTGAAAGCGGCTCAAGTTTAGTACGATTATTCCATTCGACCAAGACAAAAATACCAAGAATTAGCAATAACTCATAATTATAGCGCTCGTTATCTAAATACTGAAAGCTAAAATCTCTGCTCGAAATCATATGCTTTATATAAGATAAAGCATCTGTTATGGTTTTAGCTCTAAAGAAAATCCAGGCTATACATGTTAACGAAAAAGTATAAATAATACTCAACAAAACCTTTACTGAATCAAAATTAAATTTCAGCTGAATGGTTCCAATATTATTTCGGTTACTGTTTGATAAAAGTAATGGTAAAAAATAAACAGCATTTATAAATCCCCATGCCAGATAAGTCCAATTGGCTCCATGCCAAAATCCGCTAACTACAAAAATGATAAACGTATTCCTGATTTTCATCCAAATCCCACCTTTGCTCCCGCCTAACGGAATATATAAATAATCACGAAACCATGAGGAAAGTGAAATATGCCAACGTCGCCAAAACTCAGCAATATCTCTTGAAAAATAAGGATAATTGAAGTTTCGTAATAAATCTAAACCAAATAGTTTTGAAACTCCTAATGCGATATCTGAATATCCTGAAAAATCTCCATAAATCTGAAATGCAAAATATACAGCTCCTAAAATAAGGGAGAAAGAATTCATTGAATTGTAATTGTCAAAAATAGCATTCGCATACGTTGCGCATGTATCCGCAATAACCACTTTTTTTACTAATCCCCAAATAATTTGACAAATACCTTCTTTTGCTTTTTCAAAATTAAACTCTCTTTTTACTTTTACCTGGGGCAACAAATGTGTTGCTCTCTCTATAGGGCCGGCGACCAAAAGAGGAAAGTAACTTACAAACAACGAATAATCTATGAAATTATATTCGGCCTTTATTCTTTTCAGATAAATATCAATTACATATGATAATCCGTGGAAAGTGTAAAATGAAATTCCGACCGGAAGAATAACATTTAATAAAATTGGGGTTGCCTGAATACCAACTGATTTTAATAAATCTGAGAATGAAGCTGCAAAAAAATTATAGTACTTAAAAACTCCTAAGAAACCTAAATTCACCAAGATACTAAGCCAGAACCAAAACTTTCGGCTTTTTTGAGATTTTCCTTTTTCGATTTGGATTCCAGTATAATAATCTAAAAAGGTAGAAAAAACCAGTAAGAACAAAAATCTCCAATCCCAACAAGAATAAAAATAATAGCTGGCTACAATTAACAAAGCATTTTGTGAGCTTTTTGTTTTATTGAATACAAACCAATACAAGAAGAAAACTATTGGTAAAAAAATAGCAAAAGCTAAGGAATTAAAAAACATATTTGAGGTCTAACTTTAAATAGATTAAATTTATGGATTTTAGATTATTAACTTAAAATAGTTGTCAACCATTTGAGATAATGAAAAAGCGTGCAAATTATCATTAATATCTGAATTATTATCCAAAATATATTTTTGATTTAAGATGTTTTCCAAAATTGTTTTCAACTGGTCTGTTTTAGTTGCTTGAAATAAAAATCCGTTTTCATTTTCTTTAATTAGTCCTAGTACATTTCCCTCTTTTAAAGTTGTAATGACTGGCAAATTGCATATTAAACTTTCGAGTACAACATAACAAAATGTTTCGCCACGAGAAGGATGAACTAAGAAGTCGTAATGAGAATAAATTTGATTTAAATTTGAAACACTTCCTTTAAAGTTAAAAAACTTTTGAAGGGAGAATTTTTCAATCATTTCCTGTAATTCTTTCTTATAATATCCTTTACCATAAATATCAAATGAAAAATCAAGACTATTTCTTTCTTCCATTTCATTTACTGCCAGGATTAAGTCCTGAATTCCTTTTTCTTTTCTTAAATGAGAAACTACGATAAATTTATTAGAAGTAGAAAAGCTTTGTTTCTTAGTGTATTTTGCAAAATCTAATCCATTTGATATAACTTCTATTTTGTAACTGATATGAGATCCAAAATCCTTTACAAGTTCTTTTTTAGTAAATTCTGAAACCCCTACAAAAACATCAATGTATCTTGAAAATAAAATTCCTTTTAATCTCTTATTTATTCTTTTTTTGACTGGATATCCGTGCAAAGGTCTCGGATTATGGTCAACTGCGATAACTTTTGCATCTGTAAGTTTCTTGATTTTATAAAAAAAAGGCGTACATAATTCTACGAAATGAGTTATGATATGTGAATATTCAATTCTAATTTCACAAAAAGAGAGAAAATTATTTTCTGTTTTACACTCATAAATATTTAAATTTGAATACTCTCCATGATTAGATTGGTTAGGAAAAAACCAATCTACTTCAAAACCACTTTCTTTGCATTTTTTATCAAATTCCCAAAAAAAATAATCCATGCCTCCCACTCTTTCCGGAAGCAATTCATAATTACAGATTACGGCTATCTTACTCATTAGTTTTATTTAATAAACGTCTATTTAAGTATTTACTAATTTTAGTTTCTATTTTTTGAGTATAAAGAATACTTAAAGTAATCATTACAATTATTATTAAGACTGGCGCTATAAAACTATTTGGATAAAAAGCACTCACAATATTACGAATCCAAACAATTCCAATATATTCATGAATAAGGTAAAGAAAGTAAGATGAGAAACCGACTTTAATAATAAATCTATTTTCTAAAAAATGTAAAAATTTAGGATAATATATAAAACAAAAGAAAAGCAAAAACATAATTATACTTGATATAAACTCCGGTAAATTAAAGCTATAGTTAATGATGAAAAAACTTATCACTAGCAAAAAGATGTATAGTTTATATTCTCTGTTTTTATAAAGCATATAAAACAATGCTCCAGACAGAAAAAAGACAAGATGCTTTATAAGGTTCAATAGATTAAATAATTTAGTAAAATAATCAAATTGATCAAAGCCAAAAAAAAGTAATGCATAATATAAAAATATAGCCACAAAAGAAGCAATGATAAAATTTCGTTTAAAATTTCGTTTACTGACAAAGTAAATAATACTGGCAAAAATATAAAACTGGATTTCCGGCCATAGACTCCAGTAATCATAGTTGATATAGCTAAAGTAGTTTGGAATCCCGGAAATTGAATTATAAAGATTAGGAGGCAAAAATGTGATACTAATCAGTAAGTTTCTAAAATGATTGTCCGGAAATGTATTATAATGATCAAATATTAGTAAAAAGCAATATGTTAATATAGAAGCAACTAGTATAGAAGGGAATAGGCGAATGAACCTCTTTTTCCAAAAAGATATAAAATCCTGTGTTCCTTCTAATGAATAACAAATTACAAATCCGCTTATTATGAAGAAAAAAGGAACTCCTTTAAAACCATAATGGAAATAGTTTCCACCAAAATAAGGGTATGCAGGGTCATTCCAACGATAAAAATAATGATATAAAAGAACTGACATTATTGCTAATGTTCTAAAGCCATCCAGAATAGTTATTCTATTATTAGAACTTAAAACCTTTGAATTACATTGAATGATTGTTTTTTGATTATTTATGCCCATTTAAAAAGAGTTTCGGCTATTCTTTTACCTGTGTTATCTAATGTTTTACTTATTTGTAGTTCCAATAATTTCTTCCTGTTTTCTGAATCTGATTCTGAATTATTTAAATACCAGTTTATTGCATTTATTAAATCTTCCTGATTTTTTACAATTTTAGTTGCTTTGCTTTGTACCACATTTTCTATGTGTGCATATTTTAAAAAACGCTGATCATCATACAATCCGTTTTTCGAATTTCCAAAAACGGTATTGATTACCGGTTTATCAAACTGAATAAAATCCAGGCTCATTGTAGATAACATATTAATGTTAAGATCTGAATACTGTAATAAGCTTCTCAAATCTTTTATATCCTCTACAGAAGGAATTCTTTGCGACCATGATTCCTGATGATTTTCTCTTGACAAATGCCATTTTGGATAATTCCATTTTATAAAAGGAAATTTTTGTACAAATCTTGAAAAGCGGATAGGATCTTCCGCCGGTGAAGTTCTAATAATAAAATTCACATCTTTTATTCTTCCTTCTTTTATAGTATTTGCGATAGTTTCAATATACAATTCATCATTTTTACTGGTAGCTATATCACCACAACTAAAACAAATGATTTTTAAATCAGGATTTAATTGAAATTTTGATACAAATGCTTCTTCTGAAACTTTATAGCGATCCAAAACATAAGGTTCAAACTGAGGAGTTCCTACCACTTCAATGTCTTTTTCTTTTATTGATGAATAAAATTCTTGCAATTCAGATTTCATCAAATCGCTCCACACCAGATAATAATTAAAATTAGCTGCCATTCTGCCTTTTGAAGCCAAATTATCCCAACTAAAAATAAAAGACGCTGTTTTAATTTTTAGTTTTTCTGCCTGATAAACCAATGGCGCAATATAAGGAGGCCTCTGATGTGTAAAAAACAATAAATCAAAATTTTCATTTTTTAAAATTGCTTTATAGCCAATTGTCTTTGAATTATTTTTAAAAGATAGTTGTTGCCAGAAATTGAATCTCTGAATCCACTTTTCTGAATGTAAAACGGAAGTTAATTTAAAAATAAAACGGGTTGCATAACCTCTGTTGCTTTTTGAGGTTGAAGTATTTGTTTTTAGATTATCCTGAATACCAAAGTTATCTTTTTGGTGCAATTTTAGATGGGCTACTTCTTTGGCTTTTCTAAAGAACCATGTTGTAAACTTTTCTTCAAAAACCTCCAATTCAATAATTTTTGATTTGACTACAAATCCAGAATATACTGTTGTTGGCAAACAAGAAAGAATTACAACCTCATCAAATGTTTTTTCAGTTTCTGCCAAAAAATCACTTAAGATAAAATTTCTAAAACCAACACCATCTGTAATTACTATTCCTAATTTTTTCATTTTATTTATTTCCCTAAAATAGAATATATTCTATTTTGTCTAATATTATCAATTTTCTTTTTTTTTAAATATCTCTAAATTGTTTTTGATGATTAAGCTGCCAAATATCTGTTCTTTGAAGACATTGCAGAAATAATTCGTTACTATTACCCTGACCAAAATCATTTTCAACACTTTTCACTTGATGTAAATTAATAATCGAAAGTGCTTTTGTTATACCTTTTTCAGAATAATCTGTATTAATAATATCAGCATGAATAGCTCTGTTTTGCTGACGAGTGCCAATATTGATAATAGGAATTCCATAATATGGCGCTTCTCTAATTCCTGCACTACTATTGCCAATAATAAATTGACTGTTTTTTAATAAAGTCAAAAAATACTCAAAACGAAGGGATGGAAAGACTCTGAATCTTTCGTTTCCTTTTAGTTTTTCATACGCATCAAGAATAAATTGGCTTCCTAAATCGTTATTAGGAAAAATAACAATATAATTATGATTGTCTTGCAATAATGAAGTCACAAAATTTTCTACATATTGCTTCATTTCATTAATCTCAGTTGTAACCGGATGAAACATAACAATACCATATTTTCCAAAATCAATTTTATAATAAGCTTTCGCAGTGCTTAAATCCGGTAATTGATCTGAAAACATAATATCAACATCAGGTGAACCAATTGTAAATATAGATTCTTTTATTTCTCCCATTTGTACCAACCTTTTTTGCGCTTGTTTATTGGAGACAAAATGAATATGACTTAATTTGCTTACACTATGACGAATTAATTCATCTACGGTACCTGAAACTTCTCCGCCTTCTATATGAGCTACTAAAATATTGTTCAACGATCCTACAATTGCACCTGCTAACGTTTCAACCCTATCACCATGAACTACTATCATATGCGGATTTACCTCTTTGCAATATACTGATAATCCTTCGATAGTTTTAGCGAGAGTCAAATCCATTGTGGTTTCATGGGTCTGGTTTTTGAAAGTATGGATGTTTTTATAATTACATCTTTCTATTTCAATTAGTGTGTAACCATACACCTCCTGCAAATGCATTCCGGTAACAAAAACATATACTTCAAAATCCTGTTCTTTTTCAAGAGCTTGAATTAGTGATTTTATTTTGCTAAAGTCTGCACGAGTACCTGTAAGGAATAAAATTTTCTTCATCAAATTATTCAAAATCAGAAAAGTCTAACTGCTGATCATTTTCGACATCTCTTTTTGCAGTTTTTCCAATTAAATCGTTAAAATGTTCTGCTAATATTTTACCTGTACCCGGACGTTTTACCCAAATGTTTTCTTTAGATAGTTTTTCTCCTTTTTTAATTGGAGCTATTGTACAAACAGTAGCAAATGCAAAATCTATCGTAATTTGTTCTTCTAATGCGGGTTTTTTAGTTCCTCCACGCATTAACGCTATTTCTGCAGATGCAACAATTAATTCCTGACAAGCTTTTTCATCCATGCTACAAATGATATCCGGACCTGTTCTTTGCATATGATCTGTAAAATGTCTTTCAAGAATACTTGCTCCAAGTGCAACTGCACCTAAACAAGCATTATTGTTCAAAGTGTGATCACTTAAACCAAAAACTTTATCAGGAAATGCTTCATGTAATTCTATCATCGCTCCAAAACGCACCAAATGAATTGGGGTTGGATACAAATTTGTAGTATGCAAAATTGCTACAGGAATATTGTGTTTATCAAAAATAGCAACTGCTTTTTGAACACTTTCGATTGTATTCATACCTGTGCTCAAAATTACTGGTTTCCCAAACGAAGCGATATGTTCCAGTAAGGGATAATTATTACATTCACCAGAACCTATTTTATATGCTGGAATATCAAACTTTTTCAAGCGTTCTGCCGCTGCTCGGGAAAATGGGGTAGATATAAAAATCATGCCTTTGCTTTCGACATAATTTTTAAGTTCCAGTTCGTCAGCTTCATTCAATGAACAACGTTCCATAATTTCGTAAATAGAAACATTCGCATTGCCTGGAATCACTTTTTTAGCCGCTCCGCTCATTTCATCTTCAACAATATGCGTTTGATGTTTTATAACTTCAACTCCGGCTCTGTGGGCAGCATCAACCATTTCTTTTGCAACCTGCAAAGAACCTTCGTGATTAATTCCAATTTCGGCAATGACTAAAGGCGGAAAATCCTGGCCTATTTTTCTTCCGGCTATTTCTATATATGGGTTCATAAAGTAGGTTCTTAATTAAGATTTAATATGTTTATGATATAAATATTTGGCGTAATCAAAATCTTCTTGTGTATCGATATCAACGTTGGCAAAAATATGATCTATTTCGAAAGGAAATGCATCTTCAGAAATAATTATATCCTCTAAAATTAGTGAGGCTTTTGTAATATAAAGCAATCCGTTTTCAAAATAAAGAGGTTCTATATCTTGGCTTCTTTGACCAATTTTATAATTATCAGGAATAAATTTTTGGTCTATTATTTTTCCAAATTTTTTATGATTTCTCGAAACTGTAAACAAACTATTGCAATTTTCTTTTTGATACAACTCAAAAGTTTCTTTCAATAAATTTTGCGGACGAATAGGATTGGTCGCCTGAAGTAAAATAACATTTTCAACCTCTGAATCTATATTCTGCAAAACATGTTTTAATGCAGAAACTGTGGGTTCGAGATCACCAGAAATATTCTTTGGTCTATCGATAACTTTTGCACCAGATTGTAAAGCCACTTTTTTAATATCTTCATCATCTGTCGAAACATATATCTCATCAATAATATTACTATTTGCCTTCGCAAACAATATACTAAATGAAAGCAACGGAATTCCATCAAGTAATTTTATGTTTTTTTGAGGCAATCTTTTCGATCCTCCCCGAGCAGGTATAATAGCAATGTTTTTCATTCAACTAAATTATTATCTTCTGTTTTCCAATAAATTTTGGTTTCTTCTAACTGTTGATAAAGATTAAACTCTTTCAATGATAATCTGTTTGCATTTTTTAAGATGTTCGGAATATTTATTAATAAATTCATTATGGCTAATAAAATTGCTTTCAATGCTTTAAAATCTCCTTTAAAAACTTTTAACTTTAGTTGTATCCAAATAGAATATGCTAATTTTCGAGGAATAACAGAAATTGGATAAAATAAAAAATAAAGATACCAGCCTGATTGCAAAGATCTTTGAAGTCTTAAGCTATAATCTGCATTATTTTTTCTTGCTATTACATCTACTCTATGATTGACTAAAACTTCTGGTAAATAATGTATTTCCCATTTTTTTTTAAATAATTGGTAAGAAGCAAAATTTTCTTCTCCATAAAAAATAAACCATTCTGGATAATTTGGTATATCACGCCAAGCATTCATGCGCCAAACATGTGCACATCCTACAAAGCTTTTCATTTGAATTGATTTATCATTTGAAGCCGTGCTATTTGGTAAATGTTTAGACCAATAAATTCTAAAGCCTAATAATCCTGCCCGAGGATTTTCAATAAAATAACTCTCAATTTTTTCTAAAATACCTTCTGTTATAAAATGAGCATCATCATCTAATGAAATTGCAAAGTCGGCTTTTGTTTCATTCAACATTTTATTTCTACAATACAAATAACCTTTAGATGACTTATTAGAATACAAAATAATTTCTGGATAATTTACCTTCAAAAATTCAAAAGTTCCATCAATTGATCCATCATCATAAACAACACAATCAAGATTACTTTGCTTAAATAAAAATCTAATTTTATGCAAGGTAAATGCCAGATCATCCTTTCGATTTTTAGTAGTGATTAAAATTGATACTTTCATTATTATTATTATTTTTCAAATCATTTCACCTTATAAAACATAAACCCTCTTAATACCAAATAAAATTTAATTTCTTATTATTATTTTCCAGATATTATACTTTTTATACAAATTCGATATCTTAGATAAATTAAAAAACAGCAATTAATACTTTTATTTAAATTGACTATTAATCAGTCTAACAGCACAAATAAACTTTACTTTCGTCAAGAGTATAAACCAAATTAATGGGGTATATCTACTGACATTCGATCGTTTCCAAAAATCATAAATCTTACGTGCCAGTAAATACTGAAACTTTGATCTGTCTTCTTTTTTTAGGTCTTTAGCATGATTAAGGAACAGCTTATTAAAGGAATCGATTATTATCTGTAGTTTATTTTCAAAATCATGTCTCATATTCTCATCTGAACTATAATAATATTCAAAAACTTGTTCAGGAGAAAGGTTAATATTGAAAGTTTTCCAATAATTTGAAATAATATCTGCTCTTTCTTTGAGATGAATGTTTTTATTATCTGCCAAACGGTGATTACTAGTATGAACTATTCTGTATTTCATTAAAAAATCACTCAAATTATGTACTTCCCCATTTCTAGAAACTTTTATCCATAAATCCCAATCTTCACAAGTTTTGATGTCTTCATCATATTTAAGATGTTTAGAAATGAAAAAATCACTTCTTAAAACAATAGAAGAATGCCCAAAAGATGCACCAAACAATAAATATAGTTTCAGATAATTATTTCTAATAGGATATTTCCATCCTGACAAAGGATTTTCGGTCATGTCTTTAAGCCAAAAACCCTGCGTTCCGCATAATATTGTTGATTTGTTTGCTTCAAGATAACCTATCTGTTTCTCAAATCGTTCCGGAAATGCCCAATCATCAGCGTCCATTCTTGCAATGAATTGATATTGGGATAAAAGTTCATCGAAACCTCTATTTAAAGTTTTTGAGATACCAAGATTCTGATGATTCTTTCTATAAAAAATCCTTCTGTCGGCATAACTTTCAATTATTTCTTTTGAATTGTCTGTAGAGCAATCATCATATAAATACAGATCAAAATTAGAATAGGTTTGATTTAAAATAGAATCAATACTTTCTTTTAGATATTGAGCTGAATTATAAGTAGGTATTAAAACTGCCAACTTTTTCATTAGGCAATTATTGTTTTTACTTTATCAATCGAATCTTGATTCATATTAGAATCAAATTTTCTTGCAAATAATAAGTCTTCTTTATCATTCTTTAAATCTTCAACCAGCAGGTACTTTGGACTGGGTTCTGTACCGCTAAAAGAAACTAAATGTGTTTTCATATTACTGACAGTAAATTGCTTTTTAACGTCAAAATTTAGAATTAAGGTTGCAAAATACAATTCGTCTGGTGCCAACACATACTTAAATATAGAATTGAATTTCTTATTCTCAATATTCTTTTCGAGAATAAAGTTAACCATATCCCTGGTCAATATCATCCACTGACTAGCTCCATAAATTTTAAAATCAGGAAAATGTTTATTGAATCGATTATGAGGAAGCAAAGATTTTAAATGTATTTTTTTTATAATTCTGTTTATCCTGTAGTTCAATTTAGAATATTTCTTATATTCAAAAAAGAATAAATTTTCGAAACGAAAAAGACCTCCCTCCCACCATTTACTATAAGGCAATTGCCAGTGATTTAAAAACGAAGTTTCGACTTTACTTTTTAAAAAATCATGTATAAAACTATTCTGTTTTAATGGCAAATCTTCCCCTGACAACATGATAAAATGATATGTTGAATTTTTAAAATTGACGTTCATAAAGCTTTGAACTTCTTTCATAGCATTTAAAGTTGCCTGAACCAAGCTATATTTCCCCCACGTACATGACACCCGGTTTTTCACGAAATAACATGATAAATTTTCAATTGCAACTTCATATTCGTTCTGGTCTACTTTTTTGTCTAAATGAATAAAAAACAATGATTTTTTATCATCTAATAATGAGATCAACTCCTGAACTTGAGATGGATTTTTATGTGCTAAAATACAGTAAACTTTTCTATACATTATAATTTACTTAGTATATGCTGTAATTTAAAAGCAAAATCATTTGCCGGATTTACAGGAATTTGGGTTGTAATTTCCTGTCTTGCTTTAAGGCCAATTTCTTCCCAATTCATTCTTTGCTGCCAGGCGCGTTCTAAAGCTTCATCTACATATTCTGGTCTGGGAGCAGCTGCAATAAATCCTGTTACATTATCTATTACAAGTTCCTTGCTTCCGCTTACATTAGTTACAATTACAAATCGCTTGCAAAGCATCGCTTCGACAATTACAATAGGTAAGCCTTCGAATCTTGAAGTCAAAATTAATCCATGATTCGTTTTCCAAATTTGTTCTGTGCTTGTATGGGGATGAACAATTACATTATTTAATTGATACATTTCAATTAAATCTTTTAAATTTTCGATATCATTTCCTTGTCCATAAAAATTGACAATCAAATTTCTATTCTTCCATTTTTCGTCCGATAAAGCCTGGAGTATTACATCTTGTCCTTTGGCATAAAAATCATATCGCCCGACAAAAGCCAATTGAAAATTATCAGATGCAGGAAAAGCTAACTCAATTGTAAAAGGAACATTAAAAGGATTACGAACTACCTCTGCATTTCTTAGAAAAACACCTAGCTGATTTTGAGTAACTAATAAATTATCCTGACTTACAAAATAATTTTTCAGACTGTTACTAAATCCTAACCTCATTTTTTCTCTTAAATTACTATTAGGCCATAACCCCTCATTTACAGCTTGAGAAATTGTTATATAATTAATCTTATTTTGCAATGCAAATAACATCGTATTAACTCCATTAAAATTAAATCCTTGATTGATAATTATTAAATCTGGATTAAAATTCAAAATCAAATCTTCTTTTAAATTTGAAGGTTTAAATCTGTTTTTATAAGATAAAAATCTGTTTGCTATTCGTTTCCAAAATGGTAAGTTTCCACTAATATATCTAATAACTTTTATTTTACTTTCTTTTTCAAGTAAAATCAATTCTTTAGAAATTTCTAGTTTGCGATGAATACAAACAGCAACTAAAAAACTAAGTTTAGACAATTCTACCACTGTATGTGACCAAAGTAATTCACTTCCACCCCAAGTAACATTTTCAGTAGAAAAGAGTATTTTTTTAGGATAGTCCATTAGAAGTGTAATTTTCGTTTTACTTTTTTAACTATTGTTTTTATCAAAAATTCAAACGAAGGTTCTTCTTTAAGTTTTTTGTTTTCGATAACACATTCTCTAAATAGAGCTAAATATTTAAGTTCTTTTTTACTAAAAATATAATCCAACAACATTGGTCTCACTTTCCAAGCTTCAGATAATAACGAATTATCCCGCACTCTATAATCGAAAAAAATATTTTCTAGATAATGAAATTGGTATCCCTTTACAGCCATTCGCAGCCACAAGTCCCAATCTTCAAAACCATAAACTGGCATATTTGCATCATAACCACCAATATCTTCCCAAGCAGATTTACGAAAACAAGCACAAGTATCAATGTAATTATTCAAAACTATTTCGCCAATATCAAAAGGCTTTCCTTTCCATAAGGAAAATTTATTCCCAAAAAGTTGTGCATCCCCATAAACTATATCAATACCATCATTTGCATCTAAAATGGTAATCGTTTGTTTAATAAATTCTGGACGTAATTTGTTATCGGCATCCAGCGGAATAATGTATATTCCTTTAGCCCTTTCCATTCCGTAATTTCTGGCACTACTCACGCCTCCATTTTCTTTAAATAAATAAACAAAGCGAGAATCTTTTACTAACCATTTGTTAGCAACTTCTTCTGTATTATCCAAACTCCCATCATTTACTATAATACATTCCCAATTCGTATAAGTTTGATCAAATACTGATTGAAGTGCTTCGTCTAAATATTTAGCTAGATTGTAGCAAGTAACTATGACAGAAAGTTTGGGCTGTTTCATGTATAACAAAATTTGTTCTTAAAGACTAATAACTACTAAAAAATGGTTTACTATAATATATTGCTAATCTCCTAATACATTTAAGAAAAGGCACAATATATCCAATTCTAACATAATATTTCAATAATAGCAACCACTCTTTAAATAAGATTTCTCTATCTTTTTTTAAACAGTATTCAAAAGACATCAATAACACTAACTTTTGATTATTTTCAAAAAAATTAAACTTTTCAGAAAGTAAATCCCTTTTAAAATAAAACTCGGCTAATGCTTTTTCTTTAAAGTTTGTATTTTTCCCAGAAATGTTTTCAAATGACATCCTAAATTCAACAACAGCTTCATTAATTGCATAAACTAATTTGAAATCAGCGAATTCTATCCATGCTAAATCATCACTATGCCAAGCCAAAGGATAGTTTCTAAAGCCATATTTATTATAAACTTTTCTTGAAAAAACACATTCAGACAATGAACTTCTAACCTGCCCTATTTGCTTCTTAATATAAAAATCAGTTGATTTTTCCCATATTGGATGTGTGAATATTTCTGAATTAATTTTTGTTTTTTCATTAATTTGCTTTGATGCAAACCTAATTAAATTACTACAATCTTTAAATTCTGCATATTTATCATAAAATAATTCTACGACATTATCACTCAACATATCATCATCTCCCAAAATCATAATCCATTCCTCATTTTTCATCAATGCAATACAACGATCCCATTGTTGTGTAAGAGAAATACCTCCCAAATTATTCTCAAATCGATGATAAAAAAAATCAAATTGATTTTTATATTTTTCTAACAAAAAAGTTGGGGCAACTGGACTCGCATCATCACCAATATAGACTTTGAAACGTTTATCAGTTTGACTAGCCAAAGATATTAGTGTGGCTTCAAAAAAAAATATTTTATAATATGGAATAATTATGGCTAGCATTTTATTGAAAAACTATTATTGATGATACTCTAATGATAATTTTCTAGCAAAATTACATAATTCAAAAAACACATAACAACTATATTTTTTACTAGAACTACAACTTTACAGAACTTGCTTTATTTTTTTTAAAAAGTATTTCATCCCTTTTTTTATAATTACTTTTGGCTTTTTATAATTTTTTTTAAAAAAATTAAGTCCCTTATACAGTTTAAGGGAAATTCTATAACTATTTGAGTTTTCAAAATCTGTTTTATTAAGGTATTGATTTTTATAAAAAAGCATTTTATTTTGAATTGCCAAAACATTATTAACCTGACTTATTGAATGTTGCCTATACTCAAAATTAGTTTTAGTAACTTTCTTTGCATTATAACCTTTTTCAATAATCCTTTTAAATAAATTATAATCTTCTGCTATATTAGATTTCATATAGCCACCTAATTCATTGAAAACACTTCTCTTAAACATAGATGACCCATGAATAAAATTACCTTCTTGTAATGTTTTTAATAATTCATCTCTAGAATCAAACTCTGGAAAACAAATTTGATATAATTCATTTTCTATTATTCGTCCTTTTCTTTCTTCTGGAAAAGTTTCATATGTTAATTTTGCTCTTGTACCAAAAAATGCATAATCAGTATATGCAATTGCAATATTATCTTTTTCATCAAGAATTTTGCTACATTCTTCTATATAATTACTAAATAGCCTATTATCAGCCCCTAGAAAAAAAATGTACTCTGAAGTAATTAATGAAATTGCTTTATTAAAATGATCAACAATACCTAAATTAGTTTTATTTCTATTGTATTTAATTAAGGTCGGATATTTTTTTAGATATCCTTCTGCAATAACCTGAGTTTCATCATCTGAACAATCATCCGAAATTAATATCTCATTAGGCAAAATTGTTTGTCTTAAAACCGATTCAAGTGCCTCAATAAGATAATCTCCATAATTATATGAGGCTACAATACAAGCTATTTTATTATTCCGAAGTGAAGTTTCATTAACTACTGTTAATCTGTTTAGTGCATAACTATCGTAATCATTACCTTGATTACAAGAAACAGCCCCTTTAAACCTCTTTTTTACTTCGTTTTTTACGACATCGTTAAACTCACCATGAGGGTATGCAAACCAATTATATCCTTTAGAATCCAAATCCTTAATACTTTGAGGAATTGTTAATTCCTTTTTTATAAGTTCGATATCGGTTATTTCTTTTAAATTAGAATGCCTTTGTGTATGCCATTGTAATCTCCCTCCTCCACTTACTAATTGTAATAATTCATCTAAAGTGGTGAAATTCGAATTTGGCTCTACATTATCAAAATCATTGTCTAATCCAATATAATCTGATGTTAAAAAAAGTTCAAAAGAATAGTTGAAATATTTTAATATAGGCAAAGCATACTCCAATACATTTTTATAAATACCATCAAACGTAATAACAACTTGATTTAAATTCTCAGGATTATAATCATCTAGATAAACAACTTCTTTATTAGAAATTTCAACCATTTGTCTATAAAAATCATTGACCGAAACCCACCACATTGTTGGAGTATCAGGACTTATTTTATGATACATTAAAATCATTTGCAATAAATTTCTAAATTATGTGTATATTCTCTGTAATCATAATAAAACTGTTTAATTTTTAGATAAGGAAATTGTATTTTATACCAATCATTGATATGAACAGAAACTAAAACACCATCATCTTTAAGTATTTTATCTAATAAAAGATAAATCAAATTAGAGGATTTTCCAATGTATTGTGGATATAATACTCCTGTAATAACTATTAAATCGAATTTAACATCGAATAAAGTATCTATCTCAAAAATAGAACCTTGCTTAAATAAAATATCTTTCCTGCAAAATTGTTTTGCATATTCAACTGCAGTACCAGAAATATCAACTCCAAATATATTTTTCCCTGGCAAATTATTAGTTACAAAACCTTGCCCACAACCAATATCTAAAACATTATTATAATCCTTAACAGGAATCTCACTTAAAAGAATTTCTTTTCTCTTAAAATCATCACGGTTGTTTTCATATCCCCATGGGTCTCTTACTTCATGAAAGCTATCTAATTCCTCTTTTTTTTGTATCATTTCCTACTCTTTAAACCAATTATGATCAACAACTATCATCCCCCAATTGGGATTAATCGTTTTTCCAGTTCCGAATATATCATTTTCTTCTACTTCAAACTCTAATATGTTCTCAACATAATCTTCTAATCCAAAAATAGAACTAACAAAACAATTCAATATGTAACTTCCTTTTACTAAAGGTAAGTTGGGAATTTCGCAAATAATTGTACCTGAATTCGAAATATTGACTAATTGATTTTTAAATTCAGAAGATAAGCTAATTATTTTATTTTCTTTTAAATCCCAGATACTTAAACCAAATTCATTAATAATTATTTCTTTATTTTTTGCATCATACAAAATTTCAACTTTAAATATTGATCCTGTCATTAGTTTTTCAACATTATGAATTCTAACACCTGTAATTTTTGCATTTCCAGTCCCTATTCTATCTTTTCTGTCAATTAAATTAATGTTTTTATTTTCATTTCTATCAGTCAAATATTTCCGAATCGACTCATCTATCCCTCCAATAAACTTTACCTCACCATGCTCCAAAACAATTCCTCTTGTGCATAAACTCTTTACTGCTGCCATATTGTGACTTACAAATAAAACTGTACGCCCCTCACCTTTAGAAATATCTTGCATTTTACCAATAGCTTTTTTCTGAAACTCGGCATCACCAACAGCTAAAACCTCATCTATAACTAAAATTTCTGGTTCTAAAAATGCAGCTACGGCAAATGCCAAACGAACAGTCATTCCGGAACTATATCTTTTTACAGGAGTATCAATATAACGCTCACAACCTGAAAATTCAATAATTTCATCAAGTTTAGAAGAAATCTCTTTTTTAGTCATTCCTAGAATTGCCCCGTTCAGGAAGATATTTTCTCTTCCAGTCATTTCACCATTAAAACCCGTTCCTACTTCTAGAAGTGAAGCTATACGACCACGAGATTTTATACTTCCTGTTGTTGGAGCGGTAACTTTTGAAAGTATTTTTAATAAGGTAGATTTTCCTGCTCCATTTTTACCAATGATTCCTAAAACTTCTCCTCGTTCAACTTCAAAATTAATATCCTGTAAAGCCCAAACATAATCAGAATTTCCTTTGGTAGAACGATCATTTATCTCACCTATTTTTAGATAAGGATTTTCTTTCCCTCTTATTTTATGCCACCAACGATTGATGTCATGACTAAGAGTTCCTGTACCTACTTGCCCTAAACGATATTGTTTAGAGATGTTCTCGGCTTTTAATATTATATCTTTTCTCAATGGTAAATCTAAAATAAGTGAAATATACAGTTTTAAATATTCGATTTTAAACTGTATCGATAAAACTCTTTTCGGTTTTGTTAAAAACTAAAAGTCCTATAAAAAATACTGCGATAGTGACAACAAGAGTATAGGACAATCCTAAAACTGAAACTTCTCCCACATCCAAAAGCATATAACGAGCTGTTTCAATTATATAAGCCAATGGATTATACTCTACAAGCCAACCGTAACCTGGCAATTTATCTTTAATTAAACTCATCGGATACATTACTGCCGACAGATATATTAATAACTGTATCCCAAAACCTATTAAATGGCTAAAATCGCGATACTTTGTTACCATTGCCGAAATTAGCATTCCGAATCCTAACCCTAAAATTCCCATGATAATAATTAAAATAGGAAAAAATAAAATCAGACCGTTTAAGCCTAAATTTGCTCCTTGAAAATAATAGAAAATATAGAATCCGATAAAAATCAAAAATTGAATTCCGAATTTTACAAGATTCGAAATTACAACAGATAAAGGAGTAATTATTCTGGGAAAATATACTTTCCCGAATATTGCAGCATTAGCTTTAAACGTGTCTGAAGTGCCCGTTAAGCATGCTGTAAAATAATTCCAAACGGTTATTCCAGCCAAGTTAAACAAAAATGGAGGCACAGTACCTGTATCAATACCTGCAACATTATTAAATATTATAGTAAATGTTATCGAAGTAAATAAGGGCTGTATTAAGTACCAAAGTGGTCCTAAAACCGTTTGCTTATAAACGGTAATAACATCTCGCTTTACAAAAAGCAGCAATAAATCTCTATATTGCCAAACTTCTTTAAGGTTTAGGGAAAAGAATTTATTTTTAGGTGTTATTTCAAACAACCAATCATTTGGGGTATTGTTGTCGTTCATTTTATTTTAAACTAATTAACCGAAATAATTCTTAAAAAAAAAGATTTATTTAATTAACAAGATTTTTATTCGCTTATAAATTATTAGAAAAGCAAAAAGGCGTTTTATAAAAAAACACCTTTTTAATATTATTTGAATCCAAAATTCAATTTATCATAAGAAACTACTTATCTAAAACTTCAAAAGCAGAATTCATACTTTTAAATTCCGGAACAATTTTCTTCATTTTAGTTACAATATCATCATTATCATAGAAATCTGCAATACCTATCAGCTCATCTATTTCAATATGTAAATTTTCGTACTCGTCTTGTAATTCCTGAGCAATCATGATTTTATTATGATAGGTTGGTAAAGTCTTAGAAGTATCATTTAATAATTCTTCATATAGTTTTTCGCCTGGTCTTAGACCAACAATTTTAATCTTGATTTCTTTATCCGGAATAAATCCTGCCAGTTTTATCATTTTTTTCGCCAGATCGATTATTTTTACGGGTTTACCCATGTCAAAAATATAAATCTCACCTCCATTACCCATTGCACCCGCTTCTAATACTAACTGACAAGCTTCAGGAATCGTCATAAAATAACGAATAATATCCTGATGGGTTATGGTAACAGGTCCCCCCTCGGCAATTTGTTTTGTAAATAAAGGAACAACAGATCCATTTGAACCTAAAACATTTCCAAAACGGGTTGTAATAAATTTAGTCACGCCTTGAACGTTCTCTTTTTGATTTTTTAAATATAGTGACTGAACGTATTTCTCTGCTATTCGTTTACTGGCTCCCATTACATTACTTGGATTAACCGCTTTATCAGTAGATACCATAACAAATTTCCTCACACGATACTTACACGATAAATCTGCCAGATTCTTAGTCCCTTTAATATTTGTTTGAATAGCTTGAGACGGATTCTCCTCCATCAAAGGAACATGCTTATAAGCTGCTGCATGAAAAACAACATGGGGATTGTAATTTTTAAAAACTTTATCTAATGCTTTCTTACTTCTTACATCAGCAATTACAGCGACAATTTTTGACCCGGAATTCAAAGCTAAAGTTTCTAGACACAAATTATGAAGTGGTGTCTCAGCATGGTCCAGAATAATAACCATCTTAGGATTAAATCCTAAAACCTGTCTTACTATTTCACTTCCAATTGATCCAGCTGCTCCTGTAATAAGAACCGTTTTATCTTTTAATTGTTTTGAAATCGATTTACTATCCAGAACTATCGGTTTTCTTTCGAGTAAATCTTCAATCTGAATATTTTTTACCTTTTGCGAAATTTCTTTTTGGTTTTCCCAATCTGAAATTAAAGGTACAGTATACACCCTATAATTGAATTCTAAACATTGATCAACAATAATTAATTGTTCTTCTTTAGATAAACTTTTATCAGCTATAATAACACCTTCTGCAGCTACAGAGCGCATTAAAGCTGGCAATTTTTTTCTTAAAATCAGAATTGGTAAATCTAACATTCTCTTCGATGCATTCTGATTATTTTTGTCAACAAAACCAACAATTTTAAATCGAGAAGGAGTTTCGAATTTCAATGCATTTGCTACTGAAATTGCATTAGCATCTGTTCCGTAAATTATAGTTCTAATTAATTTAGAATTGGTCTTCTCTGAAAAATACAACTCAAAAGTTTGTTTTACTACCACACGATACAAAAACAAACCACAAAATGACAATACCAAATTGATAAATAGAGCAGTATTTAAAAATGCTTTATGTCCTGTATAGAGTTCAAAAACTAAATTTAAAAATAAAAAAAACACCAAAACTGACATTTGAGAAAAGAGCAGTTTTATAGCATCAATATAAGACGAGTGTCGAATAATTCCTGAATAAGTTCTAAATAGCCAAAAGAAAAAAACATTTACAACAATTAAGCTAATAACAAAGTAAAAATGATGAGGAGTTATAATGTAACCTAAAGCTGTTCCCTCAAACAACATATAAGTAAATGTAAATGCAAAAATCAGAACCATTATATCTATCGCGATAATGATCCATCTTGGTAAATAACTGAGGCTATTTATACTTGCTCTCAAATTTCTTGGTGAGAAAGAATTAAGTAACAAGGAGGCTATTTGGTTTGATTTATCTCTGTCCAATTTGGTTCAGTTTAATTTTGTAAAATTTGTATGACTTACAAAAATACGAATTAAAGGTTTTAAAATAATTATTTATTAACATAAATTAAATTTTAACTCCTTTTCTCTTTCGTTTTATTAAATCAACTAAATAAGTTCCGTATCCTGACTTTAATAAAGGAAATGCTAATTTTTCTAATTGGGCATCATTAATAAAACCTTGTCTCCAGGCAATCTCTTCAATACAGCCTACTTTAAGTCCTTGTCTTTCTTCAAGAACCTGAACAAATTGTCCTGCCTGCATCAAACTATTAAAAGTTCCCGTATCTAACCATGCTGTGCCTCTGCTTAATATTCCTACTTTTAAAGCTTCTTTTTCTAAATATACTTTATTAACATCGGTAATTTCATATTCGCCACGAGCACTTGGTTTAATATTTTTGGCAATTTCTACAACCGAATTATCGTAGAAATATAATCCCGGAACAGCATAATTAGATTTAGGCTCTTCTGGTTTCTCCTCAATAGAAATCGCTTTGAAATTTTCATCGAACTCAACTACTCCATATCTTTCCGGATCAGACACATGATAAGCAAAGACAACACCACCATTGGGCTTTGTATTTGATTTTAAAAGTTCCTGCATATTAGATCCAAAAAAGATATTATCTCCCAATATCAAAGCAACATCATCACTACCGATAAACTCTTCTCCAATCACAAAAGCCTGAGCTAAACCATTTGGAATTGCCTGTTCTGCATAACTAAACTTACACCCTAAATTAGAGCCATCGCCTAATAATTTTTTGAAATTTGGCAAGTCATGCGGAGTAGAAATAATCAAAATTTCACTGAGCCCTGACATCATCAAAGTAGACAACGGATAATAGATCATTGGTTTATCATATACAGGCATCATTTGTTTGCTCATCGCAAGTGTCAATGGATGTAAACGTGTGCCAGAACCTCCGGCTAAAATAATTCCTTTCATATATTTTGATTTTAGATTTTAGATTTCTTAATTACTGAAGTGCTAAAACCAAATCTTAATCATCTTTACTTATTTTATATAAACATTTTTTTCAAACTTTCTTTATAATTTGGAATATCCAGATTATAAAGAGTTTTAATTTTTTTCTTATCTAATAATGAAAACTCGGGGCGTTTTGCAGGAGTTGGATATGATGCTGATGATATCCCTGCAATATTGCAATTGTATCCACCAAATTCTTTTATACTCAACGCAAATTCAAACCAACTTATTTCACCTTCATTAGAATAATTGTAAATTCCCGGTATCCATTCTGGAAATTCCAAAATATCAATCATTGCTCTGGCAAGATCCGCAGCGTATGTTGGAGAACCTATTTGATCGTTTACCACATTGATAGCCTCTCTTTCCTGCATTAATCGCTGCATAGTCTTTACGAAATTATTTCCAAATTTACTGTAGACCCATGAAGTTCGGATAATAATTGAGTTTGGATTTTCCTTCAAACAAGCAATTTCACCTGCTCTTTTACTTGCTCCATACACATTTATAGGATTAGTTTTTTCCTCTTCATTTAAGGATATTGACGAAGTTCCATCAAATACATAGTCTGTAGAAACATGAATTAGTTTTGCATTATTCTCTCGGGTATATTTTGCAATTAACTCTACGGCTAGATGGTTAATTGTAAAAGCTAATTCTTTTTCAGTTTCTGCTTTATCAACTGCTGTATAGGCACCACAATTAAAAATTACATCAGGTTGAATTTGATTTAGTTGAATTTCAAGGATATCTAAATCATCTAAAGTAATTTGAGTTCTATCAGCAAAAATCCATTCATATTGATAATAATTTAATGATAAAACATTTAATTCAGAACCTAACTGTCCGTTTGCTCCTGTTACCAAAATTTTCATCATTAAAACAAGCTATTACAATTATCAATAAAAGGAAGTACTTGATCTTTTTGAGAAACAACTACATCCTTTAAATCCATTCCCCAATCAATATTTAAAGATGGATCGTCAAATTTAATTCCACCTTCAGAAGCTTTATTATAAAATTGATCACATTTATATATTACTGATGCTGTTTCACTTATTACAGAAAACCCATGAGCAAAACCTTGAGGAACTAATAATTGCTTTTTATTTTCGGCTGATAATAAAACACTAAATGATTTTCCATAGGTTGAAGAATCTTTTCGTAAATCTACAGCAACATCTATAATTTTTCCTTGAGTTACACTAAGTAATTTTGTTTGTGCAAAAGGTGGATTTTGATAATGCAACCCTCTTAAAGTACCTTTTTTAGAAAAAGATTGATTATCCTGAACAAAGTCAATAAAAATACCCAAATCTTCAAATTTAGTTTTGCTGTACGATTCAAAAAAATAACCTCGCTCATCTCCAAAAATAATAGGCTCTATAATTACTAAATCTTTTATAAATGTTTCTTTAACTTTCATATTAAAATACAATACTGAACAGCATTAAAAATTATTTAAAAAAAACATCTAAGACATTTTTTATTCTTTCTTGATCGTGGTCAACCAAATTTGAGCCCGATGGCAGACATAGTCCATTTTCAAATAAAGTTTCAGCTATTTTTTCGCCATAATAAGGATACTTTTCAAAAATAGGTTGCAAATGCATAGGTTTCCATAAAGGGCGACTTTCAATGTTTTCTTTTTCTAAAGCTAACCTTAAATCTTCTCTAGTCTTGCCATTTAGCTTTTTTGGATCAATTGTAATTGCAGATAACCAGTGGTTTGAAAAATAATCACCATTTATTTCTGTTAAGACAAATACTCCTTCAATACTTTTAAAATAATCTTTATAAAAATGATGCATTTTTCTTCTAAGTAAGATATGTTTATTCAACACTTCCATCTGTCCACGACCAATACCTGCACAAATGTTACTCATTCTATAATTAAATCCTACTTCACTATGTTGATAATGAGGCGCATTATCTCTTGCTTGAGTGGAAAGGAAAACAGCTTTATCTTTTGTTTCTTTATCCTTTGTTACAATGGCGCCTCCACCAGAAGTTGTAATAATTTTATTTCCATTAAAAGAAAGTGCTGCAATATCACCAAAGGTACCACATCTTTTATTTTTATAATGACTTCCCAAAGCCTCTGCGCTATCTTCTAAAACAGGTATTTCATATTTAAGGGCAACAGCGTGTATTTCTTCAACTTTATAAGGCATACCATAAAGATGAACAGCAATTATAGCTTTTGGTTTTTTTCCATTTGAAATTCTATCTACAATTGCTTTTTCTAAAGAAACTGGACACATATTCCATGTTTCCAATTCACTATCAACAAAAACGGGTGTCGCCCCTTGATACATAATCGGATTTGCCGATGCTGAAAAGGTCATACTTTGACATATAACTTCATCTCCTTGCTTTACCCCTAAAAGTATTAACCCTAAATGAATTGCAGCTGTTCCGGAACTTAAAGCTCCTACTTTAACTCCTTCATTTAAGTATTTTTCTAAATCATCTTCAAAACCATTTACATTTGGTCCTAGAGGAGCTACCCAATTTGTATCAAAAGCTTCTTGTACATACTTTTGTTCGCTTCCTCCCATATGTGGAGAAGAAAGCCATATTTTTGAATTATTCATGAAATTTAATTGGCTTTGCCGGTATTCCAACTGCTGTACATTTTTCCGGAAGAGTTTTTGAAACAACCGCCCCAGCTCCAATAATAGTTGAATTACCTATTTTTAATAAGTTAATAATTTTTGCTCCAGTACCCACATAAACTAAGTCTTCTATTACAACTTCTCCTGAAATATTGACGGAAGGCATAAAAGAACAATAATCTCCTATGACAGTATCATGTCCTGTTGTACAAAAAAGGTTAAGTATCACAAAATTACCTATACTAATATTTACTGTAATAATGTTAGAAGCACAAATAATACATCCCTCTCCTATTAAAACAGAGTCTGTTCCAATTAAAACATTTGGATGTATTAAAGTTGGGAAGGAAATATTAGAATTTATTTTTAATGATTTATGTATTTGGAATTTTATTTTTGGATCAGCAATAGAAATGACAACGCTTATCTCATTATTATAAATCATTAGATCATTTACACCTCCTAAAACAGGGTATCCATTTACTTGGGTTCCAATAGAAATATTATCATCATAAAACCCTAATAAGTTAAACTTCTTCTCTACCAGATTTATTTGATCAATCAACATTTTTACTTCACGACCAAATCCTCCTGCTCCAATAATTACAATATTCTTCATATTAATTTCCTTTAAATGCTTCTGTTGTTACGGAATTATCTGAGCTAATTCCTTCTCTAATAATTACTTTACTAATTGTCTTTATAAATATTTTTAAATCTAAAATGAATGATATATTATCAACATACCAAACGTCATATTCAAATTTTTGATTCCAACTAATGGCATTCCTTCCATTTACTTGGGCCCAGCCTGTAATTCCAGGCTTAACATTATGTCTTCTCTTCTGAAAATCATCATACAAACGTAAATATTCAGGTAATAATGGCCTCGGACCTATCAAGCTCATATCTCCAATTAATACATTAATTAATTGTGGAATTTCATCCAAAGAAGTTTTTCTAACAAATGAACCAAATTTTGTCAATCTGTCAGCATCAGATAGAAGTTTCCCATTTACATCTTTCTTATCCGTCATCGTTTTAAATTTTACGATCTTAAATATTTTTCCATTTTTCCCCGGGCGCCTTTGAATAAAAAAAGGTTTCCCATGATTAACAATAAATAAACAAATAGTAACTAATATCAAAAGCGGACTCAAGAATAACAATCCCAATGAAGCACACATAAAATCAATTACTCTTTTTAAATAAACATTATACATTTTTTTCTAAACTTTTATATTCTGACAAAATAGCGTTCCAAACTAACTGCTGTTCATACCGGGAAATAATACTTATCCGTGCGTTAGTTCCAAGTTTATAACAATATTCTTTATCGGTTAACATTTTTTCCATCGCATCATAAATAGAGGCTGAGTCTTTCACAGGAATAATTATTCCGTTTTCGTGCTCTATGATAATTTCATTACAACCATTAATATTTGTAACAATACTTGGTAATCCCATAGCTCCCGCCTGCATAACAACATTAGGAAATCCTTCTCTATAACTTGGAAAAACCAATGTATCAGCCATTGCATAGTAAGCCCTAACATCATTTTGAAAACCAACACTAATAATGTTTTCAGATTCTTTTATTGTTTTTATAGTTTCAGTATTCAAAGGATCTAAATCGTCCTCAAAGGGTCCAACTAATAATAGTTTTACGTTTTTGTAATTATATTGAAATTTAGAAAATGCATTTATTAGTTCATTAATTCCTTTGTCTTTGACTAAGCGCCCTACAAAGACAAAAACAAAATCATTTTCTGAGATACCTAACTTATTTCTTTCCTGGATGATATCTTGCAAGTTAAACAGTCCAGGATTAAAATAATTCGTATCTATTCCATTAACATTTCCATTACCAATAACCTTCAAAGGCTTTTTAGTAATCTTATAGTTTATCAAATCATTCTTAACTCCCTCACCCTCTGGATAAATATTTGTTGCCCAGAGACATAATAGCTTATCCATCAAAATAAGTATTTTCTGAAATAGTCCCTGCTTCGAAGGAAATATCAGCCCGGTGAAAGTATGTATACGAATTGGAACACCCGCGAATTTAGCTGCTGTCATACTTAATAATCCAGCTTTCGGCGTAATTGAATGTACTATGAGTGGTCGTTCTTTTTTAAAATAAAAATATAATTTAACTAAAGAAACGAAATCTTTTACAGGTGAAATTTTTCTCTCCATTTCAACAGAAAACACTTCAACACCTTCTCTACTAACAACTTGATTCAAATCAATACCTTTTCCTGAAACAGCAATAACATTATAATGTTTATTTAAAAATTCTAACTGTCCTTTTAATAAAACATTCAGTGATATTGGAACGGTGGACAACCGGATAATTTTATTCATTTTACAATTCAAACTTCATTAATCATTTCAACTACGTTGTTTAATAACGAAACAACTTTATTTTTTCTCTACCCCTTGTATCTAAGACTATTAAATCATGAATAGTCTCAACGAAAAGCTAGTTCTCTTTATTAATTAGTACGTTATTTTTATATTTTTTCACTTTATCCAAAACAATTTTTACTTCATATTTGCTTGAATTTCTCCAATAAAAATCTTTTTTAGGATTTTTCCACACCGCATTAATGATCGTAATTGTTCCTATTGGATTTTGAATTGAATTATCATCATTTATGGATGTGCCGAATGAGTAATTAGATCCATCATCTGTATAATTTTGCATCGTAATACTTACTTCTTTTTGTGGATTATTTTTAATCGAAAAAGCTTGCAAATTGATACAGAATCCCCCTGGATTATTAAAAGTATAAATATTACTTAAATTAACATCTTTAAGAGTTTCTTTGTACAAACTAGGCTCAATTTGAATACCGTTCATAGGAAGAGTTCCAAAAGTATTAGAAATAAAAACAGAATCTATATGTAAATTATTTGCAGAAGTAATTGATATACCATCCCTTCTCGCATTATCTATTGATCCGTTTTTAATAACAATATTTGAGCTTACTTTGCCATCTTCTGAACCTACAAAAACTCCATCTCCCCAAGTATCTTTTATTTGAAAATTATAAATTTCAACATTTAAACTATTTAAAACACAAATACCTGCACTCCATTCTCCAGCTTGGTCGTTCTTTTCTTTTCTGCTACCAACAATATTTGCATTGTAAATTTTTACATTTGAAGCATTATAAACTTTTATAATATCACTCAACCTACCTTTTGCCGGACCTCTATATATAACTTTTGAATATCTATTAAAATATATTTTTCTATTTGAAGGAATGGTAAGACCATTACTATTAATTAAGACAGGAAAGTTAGGCATTATAACGACAGGATACTTATTAATCGCATCCTGCAGTTTTTGCGTATAATCAACTGTTGCCTTTTTATTAGGATTTCCCGGCAGACTCTTTTCAAGGTTATAACTGTCATTTGGGAAGGTATAATTATAATACCCCTTGTAATACTTATTTACAAGCTGTTTAGATACAGTACGATACTCATGATTTTGAGCATTTGACAACTGAGAAAAAACTAAACATAGAAATAATGTTTTTAAAAAATCAGCAGTTTTCATAAGTTTGGAATTATCTAGTTTGAAAAAAAATAAAAATAAACATTAAAAAAAGTACAGAAAAAGTTGCTCTAAAACTTATTCTATTTTGATAGACTTTAAACATAGGTGCAAATAAAAACGGAATAACACACCAAGACATTACGCCCCATCTATCAGAAAAAGGAATTTGGAACATCATATAAAACACTGCACTAATAAGAATATAATACTTCAATAAATTTTCATAAAAATCATTCTTTTCAAACTTATTCAAGTATATAAATAAAATTAAAAATATAGTATTAAATGCAACAAACTGCGGTTTGAATCCCACTGAATATGAAGAATCATTTCCCTCCAGGTATCCGCCCCTTCTTTCGTCAAGCAATAAAAATCCAATAAAATAATCTTTAAACGACAAAACGCTTATACTCGCGGCCGATAAAAGAACAGAAATTAAATATAAACAATAATAATAAAACAGGCGTATTTTCTTAAAATAACTAACCAATAAGTATAAAAAAACTGGTATAAGGCTTGTAAAATGAAAGCATACCGCCAGTACAAAAAATAAAATCCATCGAAATTTCTTTTTTGGTGAAATATTACGTGAAATAATAGCCAATACAAAAAAAGCAAGCGACAATCCCTGACGTATAATATTTATCCCTAATGACTCAAAGAAAAACAGACTAATTAAGCAAAAAACAGAAAGAAAAAAATTTGATTTGTAAAAATTTGTGTATTTCTTTAAGGTGTAGAAGTTTAATGCTACAAATAAAAAACTCATTACAAATAGAAAAATTTGCGGATCTTCACTAAAAATATTTAATACTCTAAATACTAACCCAATAGGCGCATCAGTACCATAAGTTATTTCATTATAATGCGTATACTGCCAATGATACATTTCAGTATCTGTACCAACATCTACAGCACGCATACCAAACAAAAAGATATAGGCAAACATTAAGAAAAATACAATACAATTACCTAGGACTTGATAATTTTTTTTCTTAAAATCTACAGTAATTGACATCCAAATTGCAAGTAATGATGCTACTACATAAATCAAACAGTATAATAAATTAAACTCTGGCACCTATAATTGAATCTAGTTGTTTTTTAAAATCTACTTTTTCAGATATCGTTAAATACTGAAATCGCTTATTTAACAAAACATGCTCTTTTTTGATTTTTTCTAAAAAAACATAAACAGTGTATTTTAAATAAGATTCTAATACTAATTTTGATTTTTGCAATTTTGTTGCATGATAAGTTTCAGCAAATTTGATCTTCCCTTTAATCATTTTTAAATGCTTTTGAGAATTATTACTACTGTCTTCTCTATAAAAAAGTAAAGGATGATTCAAATTTTGAAAGCGATATTTTGTTATTAAACGATACCATAATTCCAAATCTTCCATTTGTATAAAACCATCTTTATATGGATTACCTAACAACACTTCTCTTTTTGCCATCACTGTTGGATGTATCGGACAAATTCCTTTGAGGATATCGTCTTGGATTTTTATTTCTGCAGATTTTTTAAACCCTAAAATGTGGTTATCTTTATCGATACTTACAGCATCACCGAAAACTATATCAATTTCAAAGTTCTGTTTTAATACTTCTAATTGCCTTTCTATTCTGTCAGGAAACATTATATCATCAGCATCCATTCTGGCAAAATACATGCCCTTTGAGAGATGAATCATCTCATTCAGTCTAAAAATTAATCCTTTATTAATGCCATCGTTAATAATTTTAATTCTGGGATCATTATAAGATTTCATAATTTCTAAAGAACCATCTGTAGAGCCATCATTTACTAAAAGTAATTCAAAATCTTCAAAAGATTGCTGCAATACAGAATCAATAGCTTGTTTAAGATATTGACCTGCATTATATATTGGAATTCCGATCGAAACTAGCATTTTTTAATTTTAAAGTAAATGAACACAATAGAGAGATTTAACTTTAGCTTTTCTTTATATTCTTTAATTTCTCGCTAATCAAAGTAATATATTTATCATCTGAATAATATTTTTCAAAAACTTGCCTATAAGTATTTTTTAGATCTTCAACAAAAATGTTTTTTTTATCAAAAATGATAATTTTATTTGCAACTTCTTGTAAATCTTCCTCCTCAAGTCGACATTTAATCGAATAATTTTTTAAATCAATATTTTCCTCAAAATCCTTCACAACGTCTGTATATATGGGAATAATACCGGCAGCAAGATAGGAATTCATTTTTGTTGGCGTTGCAACATTATTAATTGGATCGTCTTTTCTTATTAAAAACCCATATTTATATTTCACTAGTTCATCTTGTAACTCTTCTAGTTTAACAAAATCAACCGACACATTTTTTAAGCTATATTTCTTTATTAGTGCATCAGCTTCATTTTTTTGCCCCGTAAGCAAGCTTAATGTAGCTGATTGGTCGTGCTCATATATATATTTAAAAACTACTAGACTTTCTTCAATACATTGCCAGCCATACAAAGCTCCAGCATATACAAAACTGAGTTTCTCATATTTTTTTTCAGATAAAAAAGAAGTTTCATCTAATTTCTTATTATAACATGGTATGACAATCGATTTTTTATCAAATTTTAAAGCATATTTATTTTCATAAAAACGTCTCATTTCATTAGAAACAAACAAACATAAATCTGTCTTTTTAAGGCATTTTTTCTCTAAATAGCTTAAATAAACTTTTCCAATCTTAGACTTTAAAGTGTAATTATGCAACAACTCATACTCCTCTGGTCCAATACCTTGAAACCAATTAATATAAAAATATTTTTTCTTTTTTTCTTTATATTTTAACGATTTTTGATCTCCTCCGCGAATAGTTACAATAATATCAATATCTGCACTTACCAATGGCTCTTGAGAAATAACTACTTCATAATCATGAAATGCATTTACGATTAAACTCGTATAGTATTCTGTTGCCTCATTCATGGCACTTTTAGGCAGATAAAAAAAAGCTTTCATTTTATAATTAATTTTTGGCGAATATTTTTTTAAATTCTAACAACATAGTATCTGCATTTGCTCTTCTATCTTTCAAAGAAGTTTCATAATCAACATCAAAGTTCAATTCATCAACCAATTTAATTAAATGTTGCATATTAAAGGGTTTCTCCCAAAGTTTTATTTCTTTCACTTGTTCTGTTAATATTCTCAACTTTGGTTCTATCTCAACACAAACAACAGGTTTATTTAATAAAGAAGCTATAATCGCTCCATGATAACGTGCTGTTATGAATCCGTCAAATATATTTAATTCCTCCAAGAATGATTCAATCGAATATTTTTCCGGATCCCAAGCTAAAAAATTCTCATTCTTTAATTTTCCAATCCATTCTTTATCTTTGGATGGTGCAAAAACAATAAATTGCAATTCTGCATCCGAGTATGTTTTATAAAATTCAATTAAAACATTGATATAATTATTTCCTGATTTTTCCCAGTCCCAATCTCTAACAATAATTCCAATTTTCCTTTTTTCGTTAAAACCTTCAGATTTAATGCAAGTAGGTTTTTCAAAATAAGAAGAAAAAACAACATCTGCTCCTAAGGTTGCAGGAATATTCCAACCTGCACAATATTGATATGAAATTTCATCTCTTACCCCAACAAAATCAGCCATAGCAATCTTTTGTTTTGCATTAGCTATTGCTTCCTGATTTTCATAAAAAGGGCCAATTCCAAAACCGATGAATGCGATCTTACCAGGATTTATACAGTTTTTAAAAAAAACATCACTTAGTTTTTTTTTTACAAGTCCAGGATTTCTAAAAGCTATACCAATCTTTTGAATTAAAGATGTATTATAGCTACTTTGAAAAGCAAAAAATTGAGTCCCTCCTCCATAAACTTCCCAATCAGGTTGAAAATTAGGTTTCAAATAAGTACTGCTTATTAAAAGCTTATTGGCATAATTATTCTCTTCTCCTACAAAATTTAACTGTAAATCATCAAACTCTTTTAAAAAGTAGTTTTCAAATACACACATTAACAAATCATCTCCAAAATTAGTTTCTCCGTAAGCTCCTTTTATAGTAAGTTTTGTCATTTTTTTTTATTATAATACCATCTTCTTTTCCAGTAATATACTCCTTAAAATATCATAAGGTAAATCCTGCACAGTTGTTCCATTCTCTATTGCCAATACTGCGGCCGCACCAGCAGCTTGTCCCAGAGACATATACACAGGTTCCATTCTAATAGAACTATATGCAGTGCGAGATGCCGACAAACAAACAGGAACAAATAGGTTTATGCATTGTGCTTTTTTTGGCACAATCGAACGATAATCAATTGGATATGGCTTAGGAGTTCTAGCCATAAATTGCCCCTCATTCTTAATATTTCCATTATTATCTACATAACGTTGAACTATATGTGAATCCATCGCATAATCTCCAAATGCCACAGGCCTTTCAGCAACAATTTGACCTGTACAATTTCTCTCTGTCATAACGTATTCACTTATCATTCTACGCCCTTCTCTAATATACAATTGATTTGGCCAATTGCCAGTGTCTACAAATTCATCTTTTGGTAATCCCCATTCTTTATAAAAATCGCGAATTCTGGCGGGAACTTTCGGATGATTTGCTAAAGTCCATAAAAGTCCTATCTGATAGCGTTTGTGATCAGCAATTATCATTTCTCTTTCAGCATAATTTGCATCAGGGTACTTATAATTTTTACCTACATAATCAGTCGAAATCGGTCCAGAATTATTTGAGTCCGTTTTATAATTTGGCATTGGTACTAAATCAAAAAAAGTACTTCCCTCATAGGTTTTAAGATATTCGAAAAGTATATTATAATCATCTTCATTATAATCAACAGGCTTTTCAATTTGTATTCTATTTCGGCTCTCGTTGGTTAGGCACATTCTATAACAATAGGCTTGTATTTTTTTATCACCCGTACCGTTACCAGGCAAGTTTAAAGGAAACTCTGTACCAAAATGTTTTATTCCGTCAGGCAATTGATTTCTGTCGTTATTCACTATTCTTTGGACACCACTAGTACGTTCATTATATTGGCTGTTGCTTTCTCTGCCAATTGTATAGGAAACACCCGTTTTAGCCATAAGATCGCCTTCGTAGGTTGCGTCGATGAACATTTTCCCTTTTATTTTTAAACCCGATTCCATTTTAATGGAAGTAATAGCATTCAAGTCATTTTTATTAACTCCCTTATCTAAATCAAGTCTTTCGTTATGTAAAATTGGAATAGCATTATTGATGATAAAGTCTCGCAAAACATATTGAGCTGCTTTGGGTTCAAACCAAATCATGACATCTCCATCATATGTGTATCTTGCATATCCTCCTGAGTTACCGCCAAACCAACTATTAGAGTTACTGTAGTAGCCTTTTATGGATTTATAAAAATCTCTTGTAAACCCTCCCAATATAGAGTTATTCAGAATATCAGTTGCCCCAAGCCCATTTGCAGTCATACCCCCTAAAGCCGTATTTGAAGGTTTAATAAGCAAAACACTTTTTCCAGATTTTATAACCTCTGCAGCAGCCATTATACCGGAAACTGTCCCACCATACACAACTACATCGTATTCTTTAGTAGTATCTATATCTTTTACCCCTGTAGTAGTATCAAAATGTACAATAGGTTTTATATTCAATAAATCGTCATTATCTTTTGAGCAAGACGAGTAAAAAAAAGAACAAAATATTAAAACTGCAATCAAACGTAATTTTAGATCATACATTTCAAAATAATAAAATGGTTATATTTATTTAATTCTTTATCTAGTAAAATTAACTAGTAACACTTTCATTCTATTTAGTATCTTTTCTTAAAGAACTAAATCAAAATTATTCCTTCATTCCTTATAATTCAGATTTATTTCAGGCTTAAGATTCTTTTCCAACTTTTCTTTAAGATAAATTTTATTTTCTTTCTTAAGTTTATAATAATGCTCAGAATCTCTACTTTTTATAACCCTACATGGATTACCAACAACTATTGAAAGTGGAAGAATTGTTCCTGAAATCACACATCCTGCACCCACGATACACCCCTCACCAATATCGCTACCTGGAGTTATTATGACATTTCCACCTATCCAAACATTTTCTCCAATTGTTACTTTTCTAAAATCAAAAGTTTCATCATATGGAATATACTTAGAATTTTTAAACGTATGATTTGCAGAGTGAAGAACTAAATTTGGACCAATAATTACACCATTCATTATTTCAACCCCTCCTAATCCATTAATTTCAGCATTGGGACCAATATAAATATAATCCCCTAAAGACACACGTTCAGGATAATAGATTACTATAGAAGAACTGATATTATTATTACTACCGCTTACATTTAGCTTCCTAATTAATCGTTTCAATTTGATAGCTTCAATAAATTTTATAATTTTTCCTATAATCATTTTCTTAGATATCTTAACATTAAATTTTTATTGAGGTATATAATTAAGCCTAATACTATAAAAAACAAAATTAATTGGTATCGAAATATTAAAATATTCATTAAAAAAATCAATGCTATTATACTAAATAAAGCAATTATACAGTAAAATATATTTATTTTAAGATTCAATTCTTTTTTCAAATCAAAATATCTCAACAAGTATATTATAAAAAAGCCAGAAAAGTACGAAATAGATATACCATACAAACCCCATCTACTAACCAATAAAAAGCACAAACCAATAGATACAGCTCCTCCAATTATTGTTGTAAAAGTTATTTTTGCAGTTGCCCTGCTTTTCTGATAAATAAGACTTATTAGTGCGGCCACTGTATTAAATCCAACACCCAAATATAAAAAAGGCATAAATCTCCAAGATTCGTAAAACTCTGAGTTAACAATGTACTTTGTGTAAATAGGTGCTCCAACGATAAGGATCACAATAATACTAAATTCTATTTTGAAAAAATAAACCAATAAGTTACTAAAATCTTCAATCTTAATGTCTTTTTTAAGAAAGCCATCTTGAATAGGTAACACAAAGATGGAATTTACTATCACAATAATAGACGGAAATCTTGAAGAGATTGCATAAATTCCGTTTGCTTCTGCACCTAAGTAATGCAAAATAATAAATTTACTTGCTGAGCCTATTACCCACCAACTCATTAAATTAGGAATAAGAGGTAGCGAATAATGGCACATTTCTTTCAATAATTCTTTATTTGAAGCTTGAAAAGAAAAATATTTAAATATATTAATTTGAAATAAAATCAGTACGCAGGCTATTGTATATGCTATTACATTAGCAAGTAAAATTCCTTCAACTTTAAAGTGGAACACATATATAAACAACACATTAAAAACAATTACTAAAAATGTAGTCAAAAGGCCATTAACAGCAAACTTTTTAGTATGTCCTTCTCCTCTTAAAATACTTTGCAATATCGGCAGCAAGCAATTCAGGAACATTAAAGAAAAAAAATAACCTTTGTATCGAAACGTTTCCAACTCAGAGTAAATTAACAGAAATCCAGAAAACAACAAAAATCCTGCACCAAATGCAAGCATCGTATTAGTTATTATTTGCTTTTTTAGATACTCATTTTCTTTATCTTTATCAATCAACCAACGATAAGCCGCATCAGATATCTGTAAAGAAACCAGAGGAACAAATAATGTGATTGTTGTTATGAATATATCGTACTCACCTAAATCTTTTTTTGTCAAAAAAAATGTATAGAGAGGAAGAAGTAAAAAAGAGAGAACTTTCGATCCAAAACTTCCTATTGAATAAATTAAGGTTTCTTTAAAAAGATTATTGCCAAGACGACTAGAAGGAATTTCACCCATTTTAATTTGTACGTATGAATTCAACTATTCGTTTGCATGCATTACCATCTCCATATGGATTATGCAAAGCACTCATATGCTGATAACGATCGAGGTTGACTAGTAAATCATTTGTTTCAGAAATTATTCTTTGTTTATCAGTACCAACTAAAATTACAGTTCCTGCATCGACAGCTTCTGGTCTTTCTGTAGTATTTCTCATTACTAAAACAGGTTTACCTAAACTAGGTGCCTCTTCTTGTACTCCGCCAGAATCAGTAATAATCAAATAGGATTTTTTCATTAACCAAACAAATGCTGGATAAGCCAAAGGAGTAATTAATTTTATATTAGAAATATTTGATAAAATCTCGTATACAGGTTTTTTTACATTAGGATTTAAATGCACTGGATAGACAATTTGAACATCTGGATGCTGCATTGCAATTTCTCTTAAAGCTTCACAAATATCTACAAAGCCCTTTCCATGATTTTCGCGTCGGTGACCGGTTACTAAGATTAGCTTTTTAGATGAATCGACAATTGACTTTAAAAAATCAACTTCCTGGTTATCTATTGAATCAACAATTACCACACTTTCTAATAATGCATCTATTACAGTATTTCCTGTAACTAATATACTATCCTGACTAACATTCTCTGCCAATAAATTTTCTTTTGAAGCATTTGTAGGCGCAAAATGAAAATCAGCAATTCGTCCAGTAACTTGTCTATTAATTTCTTCAGGAAATGGAGAACGTTTATCATAAGTACGTAATCCAGCTTCTACATGGCAAACTTTTGCTCCTGAATAAAATGCCGCTATACTGGCAGCCATTGTTGTGGTTGTATCGCCATGAACATAAACGTAATCTGGTTTAAAATCTTCTAAGATAGCTTTTAATTCGGTAATAATATCAGCTGTTAAAGAAAATAAATCTTGATTAGCTTTCATTAAATTTAGGTCATAATCAGGAACAATTTCAAAAAAATCCAACACTTGGTCTAACATTTCTCGATGTTGTGCTGTTACACAAACTTTGGATTCAAAATCAATTTTATTTTTTTGAAATTCTTTTACCAAAGGAGCCATTTTAATAGCTTCCGGTCTAGTTCCAAATATTATTAAATTCTTAATCTTCATAAATAGTAGTTATCAAACATTAAATTAAATCAAAAAATAATTAGTAAATCAACTAGGAATTCAAGGATTCCCTAATATATTTTTTTATAACAAGAACTAAAGCAGCTAGAAATGTAAAAAGAAATGCCCCAATCAAAATCCCTTTAAATTTTCCTATCTGGTCCTTTTTCAGAGGTAAAATTGGTTTGTCAATTATCTGAATTAAAGGAGTTTCTTTGCGCAAAGTAACCTTGGCTAATTCTGCTTGTTTTACTAATTCTGTTAAGATTGCAATATTTGCCTGGACGTCAACTTGTTTTTTTGATGATGGCGCTCGTCTAACATTTAAAGCAGGATTTAAATTGAAAATATTATCATTTGCAACAGCTACACCGGTAATCGCATCATTAAGCTCTTTTCGAATAGAATCGGTCTGCCTTTCAAGAATATCCATATTGATTCGAGACTTTTTGCTTTTAGTTTCAATGTAAAACTTACCAACTTGCTTTGCCAAAGCCTCGCAGAAATATTTTGCAAATAATTCATTTTTAGATAAAACCTGCATTGTAATGATAGAAATTTTTTTATCCTTCTGATCAACATCTAAATCACCCTTTGCTAAATTTTCATAAATATTACCTAATATACTATCATGTACTCTTGTAAAATTTCGTCGATCATTATTGGGAAGAAACTGTAAATTTTTAAATAGACTATTATTATTCCACCTTTCTCTCCAATTATTATTTTCTATATACATTTCAGCCAGTGAAATCACTTTTCCCTTTACTTTAACAGGACTCAACAATGTTTGCTCTACCATTTTACGAGATTTAAATAATTCTGTTAAATTTGAACCTGTAAAAATACTACCACCGCTACCTCCAATATCCAGACCAAGCGTACTTGCTAATCCTAATGCACTACCTAATCCTCCTCCTGATTTTTCATCTTCAATTGCAAAAGACAATGTAGCTATATACACAGGTTTTTTAACAAAAGAATATGAAAAGCCAAGAAAAGCTCCTATGACACCAAATATTAAAATAATTTTCCAGCTTGAAATTAAATAATCAAACCATTCTTTTATTGTTTCAAGAAATTCTTTAAACGAAATTTCGTCATTTTCAGTATTTTTATTCTCCATTAAATAATTATTTAAAAGCAGTTACAATCAATAATGCCAGACTGGTTATCACGCTACCAATACTAACCCATTCTCCCGTACTCATTTTTTTCGATTCTGGCTTTTCAGGAACCACTATTTGAGAACCTGGCGTTACTGAAGGATAAGCTCTAAAAAATAGGAAAGAACTTGTAACGGAAGCATTACCATTTGGATAGATAATATATGCCTTTTTCTTCCAGCCCTTATTGTCTACCCCTCCAACAGCATTAATATAATATTTAAATCCTTTTCCTTTTCTATAAGGTATTTCCGATGTCAGCAATACGTTTCCGGCAACTTTAACCCCCTCATTAAAGATCGCAACTTCAATTTCATCCCCGGGAAATAAAGTAACGTTTGAATAATGATTTTTATCTTTTACAATTTTCTCCCAGTTGATCGGAATAACAGCAAATTTCACTTGATCTCTTAATTTTTTAGATAGTTTAGAATTGAGAGTATCATTTCCCTTCGAACCTAATTGTTGTTCTGAACCTAATTTTTTATCTAAATTAAGATCTACACTTTCTAATTCTTGAATCTGTTCTTCTTTTACAGGTCTTTTGATTCTCATGCCATCTAAATTTGCAATAGAGCTTAATCCTCCGGCCCTCATAACAATATTGTATACAGACTCCTTTTTATTTGCCAGAACATATTTTCCTGGATATGTTACAGCCCCGCTCACTTTTACCATCTCTGGTTTTTCGTAAATTGCCATTTTGCGAATATTGATAACATCAAACGGTTTTAGTACAAAATTTTTAAGTTGTTCGTTGCTATCTGAAGTAATTTCAATCTCCATCAATTCAATGCGCTTGGGATCTGCATCATTTACTACATCAGACTTTACCATTCTAGCAATTTCAACCCTTTTAGATGCTGAACCTGTTAAGCCACCAACTTGAACGACTAGATCATTTAAAGTTAAATTCTCGAAATACTCATAAATTCCAGGATTTTTAACTTCTCCATCAATAGTTACTTTATATTCTTCTCTGAAATCCAAAATAGAATAAACTGTCACAATATCTTCTCTTTTCAATTCTATATCCGAATTCAAATCTCCTGATAATGCAGCACTTAAATCTACATTTACAATTTCTGTAGTTAAATCTTTTTTTAATCGAATAATCCTTGCTCTTTTTGTATAAGCGTCTTCTTTTAATCCTTCGGATCTTGTAATAAGATCAGAAATTCTCATTCCTTCATTATAAGAATAATAGTCCGGTCTAAAAACAGCACCTTCAATTTTAATACGATTTTCAAATCGGTTTAAAATTTTAGTCACTCTAAATACATCACCAGATTGTGGTAAATATGTATTATACTCACTTTCATTTATATCATGTACTTTAAATTCTTTTCCTGTTTTCTGCGTTACATTTACTGATGCAGTATAGGCAAATTCATTAAAACCAGATGCAAAATTCAGCAGATCAGAAAATTTTTCTCCTTTTTTCATTTCAAAAATTCCGGAACGTTTTACCTCTCCTTGAACTGTAACTCGTTGACTATATGCAGGAATTCGAATAACATCATTATCCTTCAAACTTACATTATCAGATTGATCTCCTTTAACCAAAAATCTATATATATCAATACTTTTATAGACTTTATTATTTCTGATTAATTCTATACTTCTGTAGCTCCCATTTTTCCCGGGTCCACCGGCCAAATGTAAAGCATTATATACTGTAGCTAAAGAAGAAACTGAATAGTTACCAGGTTGCTTTCCGCCGACAATAGTGACTTTAATAGTACGTATTTGACTTAAGCTTATACTTACCTGTGATTGTCCAGAACGAACTGTACTATAAACTCTGGCAATTGCTGCTTTAATTTTTTGAGTTGCGGCTTCAATTGACATTCCTGAAACAGAAATTTGTCCGACATTATCAATATTTACTTTTCCTTCTACACTAACCGGGATATTAGCATTATATTCCTGAACTCCATATACACTTATCTGTAATTCATCACCTGGTCCCAAAACATAATTCATAGGAGTCGCTAATTTTAAATCAGGCTCAAAATTTAAAGTAGGATTATCAAATAATTCAGAACCAAAAATTAAAGAATTAATAGAATCTTTTACTTTATCATTTTTAACTATTTCCTGTCTTCTTCCAAATTCAGAATTTTTAGTTCCAGTTTTTGAATTATTATTTTTATCTTTTACATCTTTATCAGAGTTTTTTTTATCAAACTCAAGAAGTTTAATTCTAAGTTTATTAAATTCACTTTGAGTCATCCCTTTAGACAAAGCCATTGGCTCAACATCATCAATTGACGCATTATTGCTTTTTAATTGAGTGCTAATTTTAGCGAGATCATCCTCCGACAAATAATCAACTTGTACGCTACTTAGATCTCTCGATTTAAGTATGTCCTGAGCATTTGCATTAAATGATAGTAGTGAAATCACAATTAGCGTAAGAACGTAAGTTATTTTTTTCATATGAAATTATAATTTTATCTATAGTCTTGTTTAAATAAAACTATTTATTTTTTTTAGGAATACTGTTTTTTATAATAATCTTTATAAATGCCTGATGTTACATTTTCTAACCATTCTACATTACTTAGATACCAATCTATTGTCCTTTCAAGACCTTCTTCAAAAGTTACTGAAGGTTTCCACCCCAAGTCTTTATTAATTTCAGAAGCATCTATTGCATAACGCAAATCATGTCCTGGTCGATCCTTTACATAGGTAATCAACTCTTGAGATTTACCTTCTGCCCGCCCCAGCTTTTGATCCATAATAGTACATAACAATTTTATTAAATCAATATTCTTCCATTCATTAAATCCACCAATATTGTAGGTTTTGTGATTCTTTCCTTCATGAAAAACTAAATCTATTGCAATTGCATGGTCTTCGACAAATAGCCAATCACGAGTATAATTACCATCTCCATAAACAGGCAATGGCTTGTTATTCAAAATATTATTAATAAAAAGCGGAATTAATTTTTCAGGAAAATGATAAGAGCCATAGTTATTAGAACAATTTGTCAAAACATAAGGTAACCCGTAAGTCTCACCATAAGCCCTTACAAAATGATCTGAACTTGCCTTAGAAGCTGAATAAGGTGAATTTGGATTATAACGAGTTGTTTCGGTAAAAAGACCTTCACTTCCTAAAGAACCATAAACCTCATCAGTACTTATATGATAAAACCGTTTACCCCCATAATTATCTTTCCATTGATTTTTGGCAGCATTCAATAAATTCATCGTTCCAATAACATTTGTCTTAATAAATACCAGTGGATCTTCAATAGAACGATCTACGTGGGATTCTGCTGCCAAATGCAAAACACCATCAAAATTATGGAGCGAAAAAAGTTCATTGATAAAATCCTCATCCACAATATCACCTTTTATAAAATTATAGTTAGGTTGATTTTCGATATCCTTTATATTTTCCAAATTACCAGCATAAGTTAATGCATCAAGATTGAAGATTTGATACTCAGGATATTTCTTTACGAAACGTCTTACTACATGTGAACCAATAAAACCAGCTCCTCCAGTTATAAGAATTTTATTCATCTTAAATTTCAATTAATTTAATAATTCTGAATTTATTTTTTCCAACTCATTATAAATATCCTTTACATCTTGTGAGTTTTCTTTTTGCAAAATTAAATTTGCTGTATCAGTATACACAAAAATAGTGTTTTTTAATCCCAGAAAGGTTGTGTGCTTACCTGAACCAATTACCATATTTCCATTTTTGTCTATCGGATGCCCTTTTAAAACTAAATAATCATAAACCGACTCAAATGATCCTAAATCTGACCACGAAAAAGCTGCAGGCACTACTTTTATTTTTTTACTGCGTTCCATAACAGCATAATCAATACTAATTGATGGAATTTCTAATGACAAATCTAAATCCAAAAAACCTTCTTTACTTGCTTCCCATACAGCTTTGGATTTTTCATAAACATCAGGTTGAAATTGTTTTAATTCTTCTAAAAGAACACTCGCTTTAAAACAAAACATTCCACTATTCCATAAAAAATTACCTCTGGCAATAAACTCTTTTGCCGTAGTTTTGTTTGGTTTTTCACGAAATGAAATTACATCATCTCCTTTTGATTCGATATAACCATATCCTGTTTCTGGCTTGGTAGGTATAATTCCAAAAGTTACAATAAAACCATCCTTAGCTTTTGAAACAGCCTCATTAATTGCTTTGTTATAATCTTCTATTTTATCAATAATATGATCTGACGGTGTTACAATTAATATATCATCAGGATTCGACGCAAATGCAGCAAAAGCAATTGCAGCTGCAGTATTGCGAGGTGTGGCTTCCACTATATTCACATAGCAAGTTTTGGTTTTATCCATCACTTTACCACTTAAATGATGGTTATCAACATTTCCAACAACCATTACCTTATTCACTAAGTGACTGTTACGATCAACCGTCATCTCGAATAAAGATTTATTCTCAAATATCTCAAGATATTGCTTAGGCTGGCTTTTTCTTGAAAGCGGCCATAATCTGCTACCTACACCACCAGTTAAAATAACGTGAGTTATTGACACTCCCATATATTATTATTTTTTTAATTGTTTTTCAGCAACCTCTTTCCTAAGATTACTACTTGAAAATCGATGATCTCTAACATTAAAATAAAGTGCTATTCCTTTTTGTTCACAATAAGCGCGCCCTGTAAAGTTTTTTTCTCGATATTCATCACCAATAATACGTACATCTATTTTAAAGGATCTTAAAATATCTTCTAAATCTTGTTCAGTTGCATAAGGCACAATTTCATCTACAAATTTGCAACCTTTAAGTTGTATATATCTTTCTACTACGGTTTGCGAAGGACTATTTTTGTCAGGACGATCAAGTGTGGGATCCGTTTGCAAACCCACTATTAAATAATCACATTCTCTCTTTGCTTCTTCTAACATCTTAATATGTCCGGCATGCAATAAATCAAAAGCACTAAAAGTTATTCCTACTTTCATAATTTAAAAAATTAAAGTCTATTATCAGCTATACTGCCTAAAACTCCTTTTACATCATATAATAAACTATTTTCTTTTTGCAAATCTGAAAAATTTAATTCTAAGAATTCTGCGTGTGCAACTCCTAAAACAATCGCATCAAATTTATTATCGGGAGTACTGTTAATAGTTATTAAATTATATTCTTTTTTTACATCATTCGCATTAGCAAGCGGATCAAATATCGTGACTAATATTCCGTATTCTTTTAATGCTTTTACAACATCTACAATTTTTGTATTGCGAACATCCGGACAATTTTCCTTGAAAGTAATCCCCAACATTAGAAGATTTGCTCCGTTTACTGAAATTCCTTTTTTGATCATCAATTTTACTATTTGAGAAGCAACGTATTCTCCCATGCTGTCATTCAAACGTCGACCTGCTAAAATTATTTCGGGATGATAGCCAAATTCCTGAGCTCTTTGTGCTAAATAGTATGGATCAACACCAATGCAATGTCCCCCTACTAATCCCGGTTTAAATGGTAAAAAATTCCATTTTGTTGATGCAGCTGCCAATACTTCTTGCGTATCAATATTCATTAAATTGAATATTTTGGCTAACTCATTTACAAAAGCTATATTGATATCTCTTTGTGAATTCTCGATAACCTTAGCTGCTTCTGCAACTTTTATGCTTGGTGCCAAATGTGTTCCGGCAGTAATTACCGATTTGTACAAAGCATCAACTTTTAAGCCAATTTCAGGTGTTGAACCAGAAGTTACTTTTAGAATTTTTTCGACTGTATGCTCTTTGTCTCCGGGATTTATTCTTTCTGGTGAATACCCGGCATAAAAATCTTCATTAAATTTTAATCCTGAAATCTTCTCTAAAACAGGAACACATTGTTCTTCCGTTACACCAGGATAAACTGTAGATTCGTAAATTACGACATCTCCTTTTTTTAGTACTTTACCAACGGATTCACTTGATTTATATAAAGGAGTCAAATCAGGGCGGTTATTTTTATCAACCGGCGTAGGAACGGTTACTATAAAATAGTTACAATCGACTATATCATTTAGGGATGTTGTGCAATACAATCCCCTTTTAGCAGAAGGATTATCTACTAAAACAGCTTGCAAAGTAGCATCATCAACTTCTAATGTTGTATCTGTACCTGATTTTAAAGAAGCTACTCGTGCTTCATTAATATCAAAGCCAATAACTGAATATTTAGTAGCAAATAATCGAGCCAAAGGCAGGCCAACATATCCTAAACCAACAATGGCTATTTTTACGTTTTCGTTCAATTTGTAATATTTTTTATCTATTTCAGTCATAAAAATTCACGGCTTCGCCATTCTGAGTCACAAAGATTTGACACAGATACTCTAAAATCATTTTCGGCAAATATAGCATATTAAGTCAATTTATTCAATACGGTTTCGCGTAATACAGAAAAAACAAACAAATAAACAACAATAACATGCAGCAACACTCTATTGGTCAGCATGTAAAAATTCACCTTATAAAAAAAACAGAAAATAAAATTTCTATTTGGAGAAATCTTACCTTCTGTTTAATACCAATAGTTACACAATATAACTACTTTATTTATATTTTATTTTAAGGACGCACCCTAAAGATTCCAAAACTAACGTATAATAAGTATTTGAGATTTCCTGAACTATTGCATCCTGATTGCTAAAAACTCCGGATTCTAATTTGATACGGTCACCAACCTGAATCGAAGACACTGAAATATCACTTAAATTTGGAGCTGCAAGACTCGTTTTTATGATGTTAATTTCTTCATCACGAACAATAGCCGGTTTTCCTAACCAAAACAAATACCGGACTACACCTGAGATCTGAAAGACCGAATTTCGATCAGTATCTTCTAACTGCACAAAAACATAAGAGTTAAAAAGCGGCACCTCAATTTTCTTCTTTCTATCGGTCCATTGTTTGATTTGAATTATTAATGGACAATAACATTCAATTCCAATTTCATTGAGTCTTTCGGCAACTTTTTTCTCCCATTTGGGTTTTGTATATACTACATACCAATTCTTCATTTTTCTTTTTATTGAAATAAACTTTAAACCAATCTTCCCTTATTCGTTTCATATTAAATTTTACCTCAATATCTTTTGTAACTAAGAACCTATTGCTTTATAAATGAAACCTATTGATTCCAAATGCTTTGCATCCAGAATATTTCTTCCGTCAAAAAGAAATGCCGGTTTGTGCATCGAGTCATAAATTTTTTGCCAATCATAAGTTGTAAACTCATCCCATTCTGTTAGAATCGCAATGGCGTGAGCGCTTTTACATGCTTCATAGGCATTATCAAATATTGACAGGGCCTTACTATTTGCTTCGTCACTTCTTGTTTCTAAATAATCTAAATCGCTCAGCATTTTATTTCTTGAAACCTTTGGATCATAAACAGAAATTTTAGCCTGCTCATTAATAAGATCATCAGCAACATAAATCGCAGCAGATTCTCTGGTATCATTTGTATCTTTTTTGAAAGCCCATCCCAAAAATGCAATTTTCTTATCAGCAACTGTATTGTATAAAGTCTGAACTATTTTATTCGAAAATCTTCTTTTTTGATGATCATTCATTATAATTACCTGTTCCCAATAATCAGCCACCTCATTTAATCCGTATGATTTTGCAATGTAAACTAAATTCAAAATGTCTTTTTGAAAACAAGAACCACCAAAACCAACAGATGCTTTTAGAAATTTCGGTCCAATCCTGCTATCCATTCCAATTGCTTTTGCGACTTCGCTGACATCAGCTCCTGTCTTTTCACATAGTTCAGACATTGCATTTATAGATGAAATACGTTGTGCTAAAAATGCATTTGCTGTTAATTTAGACAATTCTGAAGACCAAACATTTGTGGTTAAGATTTTATCTTTACTTACCCAATTTGCATAAACATCAACTAAAGCATTAATCGCTTCTTCACCTTCCGGTGTTGTATCTCCACCAATTAAAATTCTATCAGGATTTAATAAATCTGTAACCGCAGTTCCTTCAGCTAAAAATTCCGGATTTGATAAGATTTGAAACTGTACCCCATTTCCTGTATTATCCAGAATACTTTTTATCGCCTCAGCCGTACGTACTGGTAAAGTTGATTTTTCGACAACAATTTTATTCTGCTTGGCAACTTTTGCAATTTGCCTTGCACAAAGTTCTATGTATTTTAAATCGGCTGCCATACCTTTTCCTTTTCCATATGTTTTGGTTGGTGTATTTACCGATATAAAAATTACCTGAGCCTCATCAATAGCTTTTTCTACTTCTGTCGAAAAGAAAAGATTTCTCCCTCTTGCTTCGGATACTATTTCTGAAAGTCCGGGTTCATAAATCGGAATATTATCTGTATTTGGATCGTTCCAGTCTTTGATTCTTTGTTCGTTCAAATCCACAACTGTGACTTGAATATGCGGGCATTTTTGAGCAATTACTGCCATTGTCGGACCCCCAACATAACCTGCACCAATGCAACAAATTTTTGTAATTTTCATTTAATTTACTATTATCTTGATCCTTATTTTATTTTAAATTTTGCCAATACCAGCTTACCGCTTCTTTTAACCCATCTTGCAATGAATATTTAGGATCATATCCTAAAATTGTTTTTGCTTTATCGATACTTGCCAGTGAGTGCGGAATATCACCTACTCTATTTTCTCCATACACAATTTCTACATCAGCAATTTTAGCATCAAATTCAGACAGATATTTTTTTAAGTATCCTACCAGATCGTTTAATGTATTGCGATCTCCAAATGCGGTATTGTAAACTGTATTTATGGCTTCCGGATTTTGACTCGTCATTGCCAGTTCATTCATCTGAATTACATTGTCGATATAGGTAAAATCGCGAGAATAATTTCCGTCTCCGTTAATAACCGGACTTTCATAATTCATTAGTTGTGTAACAAACTTTGGAATTACGGCAGCATAAGCTCCATTTGGATCCTGCTTTTGTCCAAAAACATTAAAATAGCGCAAACCTATCGTCTCCAAACCATAAGTTCTACTGAAAATTTCAGCATACAATTCGTTCACATATTTTGTAATTGCATATGGTGATAATGGCTTACCAATAACATCTTCTACTTTTGGTAACCCTTGCGAATCTCCATAGGTTGAAGAACTTGCTGCGTATACAAATCTTTTTACTTTTGCATCACGAGCAGCCACTAACATATTTAAAAAACCCGAAACATTAACATCATTTGTCGTAATTGGATCATTTATAGATCTTGGAACAGAACCTAAAGCAGCTTGATGCAAAACATAATCAACTCCATAGACTGCTAAATTACAATCTGCGATATTTCGAATATCACCTTCGATTAATTTATAATTAGGATTATCTATAAAATCTTTCAAATTATGGTGATGCCCTGTAGAAAAATTATCAAGACAAACTACTTTATGACCCAATCCTAAAAAATACTCGGACAAATTCGAACCAATAAAACCCGCTCCGCCTGTAATTAAAATTGTATATTGAGTTGATGTTTTCATTATATCAAATTATTTTTTCTTGAATTTATTCAAAATTTCCTTCCAGAAGCTTGATTTATTTACTTCATCATGATAACCGTTTGAATAAGCTCCATAACCGTACCCATAACCATAAGCCGTGCCATACTTCGCTTTATTCTCATAACCATTTAAAATAATACTAGCATTTGCAAGCTCCCCGCGCTGTACTCTGGTATTTAGCAACGTTATCATGTCTTTTTTAGTATAATTTTGTCTTACTATATATAGCGTAACATCAGCATATTGCGCTAACTCCAGCGCATCTGACACCAGCCCAACAGGAGGCGTGTCCAAAATAATATAATCGTATTGTTGTTTCAGCTCCAAAATTAAATCCCCCATTGCATCACTCAAAATCAATTCTGACGGATTTGGAGGTATTGGCCCTGAAAGGATAACATCAAGATTAGGAATTTGTGTAGAGTTGATAATCTCAGCTAAACTATTTTGTTTAATTAAATAATTCACAACTCCTATTTGATTTTTCAAACCAAACTCGTCTGCCAATCTTGGTTTTCTTAAATCCAAACCAATAATCACCGTTTTCTTTTCGCTTAAAGCGAAAACTGTAGCGATATTTATCGAACAAAATGTTTTTCCTTCTCCACTTATAGACGAAGTGATCATCAATGTTTTTGGACCACTTACCTGTTGTTTTTTATACAAAAACTGCAATGAAGAGCGAATTGTTCTAAAAGCTTCTGAAAGTGCTGACTTTGGTTTATCAAAAACTGCTAAATTCAAAGAATCTTTATTAACTCCAATTACTCCAATTAATGGTATTTGAGTTAATTTACTAATATCTTCAGTATTCTGGATTGAATTATTAATAAAAAAAATTCCGAAAATGAATAATAAAGGTATTAAGATTCCTAAGAATAGAGCTAAAATATAATTTACAGAAGTTTTAGGCCCAATTAATCCTCCACCAATATCTTTTGCCGGATCAATAAAATGAAGATCTGATAAATTTGATGCTTTTACAATCTCAGCCTCATTTCTTTTCTTTAAAAATTCAGTATAAATATTATCGCTTAAATCATATTTCCTTTGAATCTTCAACAATTCCTGCTGCTCTTCCGGAAGTCTTTTTACAGTGCTTTCGGCCTGACCAATTTTAGCATTTACCATTGCTAAATCTGTCATTAAAGATCCTTTTGCAGAAGCTATATTTTCCAGCAGAACATTTTTTACAGCCTGCATTTGGTTATCAAAATCTTTAAAGATCTTGTCGCTTTTTACCGCATAAGCCATTTCTGACCTTTGTGTAGAGAGCGCAATAAGTTTCGAAACATTTACAACAACATTAGGATCTTCTATTCCTGCCACAGAAGGCGCGGGTAATCTCGAGTAATCGACACTATTATTTAAGTATGATTTTAAAGAATTGTAATAGGCAATTTTTCTTGTAACCTGATCTCTTTCGACATCAAAATCCATGATTTTATCTGAAACTTTTTCTCCTCCTCCTTCAATCTCGTAAATATTTTTATCTTTTCTGAAAGATTTGAGCTCACCTCCAGTTTCTTTCAATTGCGATTCCATTGCAACAAGAGTACTATCAATAAATCGAATAGTATTAGTAGCAAACTGATTTTTTCCGTCAAGCTGAAGTTTGATTAACATTTTTACCGTAGCATTCAAATACTCGACCATTCGGGCTTTATTTGTTCCCTGCATTGATAATGTCAGTATTGAACCACCTTTATCATCAGAACTAACATTTACTCCTCTGTAACCTGACACAGTACCATCAAAATCATTAAATTTCACAAAATATTCGATGCCCACATACAGACCCGGATTATCATTTATTTGCAATTTCCAGTTTAAAAAAGGCAAAGACACCTGTTCTCCAACTTTATATTTTTTCACAAATTCCGTTGGCTGAACAGCAGTATTACTATAAGTATTATTAGAATAGGTTATTAATGAAACCGAATTATTCTCGAAAGGAATTCGAATTTCATATTCATTGGCACTCAAGAATTTAATCCCAATCAAGGTGTTTGCTAATTGACCTTTTGATTTGTCTATATTGACATAAAAAGGAACAGCACCGTAAGAATCGACCAAATTGTATTTTCCTTGTGTAAGGTAATCGATATAAAACTGCAACTTCTCAACCACCAATTCGTTATGAGATCGTGATTGTATTATAGTGGAAATTCCGTTTACCTGATCTGAAACCCCTCCCCAATTAAAAACTAAACTGGTATTTGAGGTAAAAAATGGATTTCTTTCTTCTTTAATAGAAACCATGGTTTGCATAGCGTAAATTTTCTCTTTTCGAATATTTACCTGATATGCAATTGTAAAAGCGATGATTAAACTAGCTAAAAACCATTTCCAATAACTTAGAATCTTCAATAAAAATCCTTTAAAATCAAAATTTGAATGATTTTCAAAAATGGAAAAATCTTTTATATCTAACATTTTTTGAATTTAAGTTTAGTTTTTAAGCAATAGAAAAACTGTTGTAGCCAATGACAAAACAGTAATAATTGTAGTAATGGATTCTATACCTGTTTTTCCTGTTCCCCAACTTTTTTGTTTCAGTGGTTTTACATACACATAATCATTTGGTTGCAAATAAAAGTAAGGCGATTTTATTACATTAACATCTGTCAAATCAATATCATGCATTTCTACGCCTGTTGGAGTCTGACGAATGATCGTTACTGCTTTTCTATTTCCGGTTATGGTTATATCACCTGCATTTGCGATGGCTTCCATAATATTTACATGTTCCTGAAACAATGTTTTTGTACCGGTACTTCCTACTTCTCCATTTATTGTATACCTGAAACCCGCTAATTTTACTGTAACAAAAATATTAGCTTCTTTTTTAAAATATTCTTCCAGTAATTTTTTTTCAATTGTAATACGTACCTCTTCCAAAGTGTATCCTATAACATTAATTTCTCCTAATATTGGCATTCTGATATTACCGTGATCATCAACTGTAAATCCGTTAAAATATAATGTTGATTCAGATTTCACTGCTCCCGAAGAAGCTTCTGTTGTATTAAAAATTGAAACTAATTTAGGATCAATTGCTTTTATATCGACACTTAAAATATCATTTACCTGTAATCTGTAAGGTTTAGATTCTACAGCGGCAATGTTATTTTGCTCACTGGAACTGTTTTTATCCTGCAAATAGGTTAAGTCTTTTACTGGAATACAGGAGGTAAACAACACGCTAATTAGCAGTAATATATAAAAGCCGTTTTTTGTCATTATTGAAATTTTATCGCAAATATAGCTTTTCCTTTAATTTTCAGAAAATCTAACCTTTATTTGGGTTTATTTAATTGTTTTTGAAAGTTTTTTCGAACGGAACGCGATGTAAAATACTTCTTCCGAGGGTAATTTCGTCTGCATATTCTAATTCATCACCTACTGATATACCTCTGGCAATTGTAGAAATTACAATTTCTGATTCTGCAATTTGTTTATAGATATAAAAATTCGTTGTATCTCCTTCCATTGTCGAACTAAGCGCAAAAATAATCTCGATTACTTTTCCCGTTTTTACTTTTTCGACCAAAGTCGAAATATTTAACTGACTTGGACCAACACCTTCTATTGGAGAAATTTTCCCGCCTAAAACATGATAAATACCTTTGTACTGACCGGTATTCTCGATTGCCATAACATCACGAATATCTTCCACTACGCAAATAGTCTGGTGATTCCTTGCCAAATTGGCACAGATCTCACAGACTTTAGTATCTGAAATATTATGACAACTTTCGCAAAATTTAATATCCGCCCGCATATTTAATAATGCCTGAGATAAAAAGCCAGTTTGTTCTTTTGGCTGTTTTAATAAATGCAGCACTAATCGCAAAGCCGTACGTTTACCAATTCCCGGTAATTGCGACATTTCGTTGACTGCTTTTTCTATTAATTTTGATGAAAATTCCATGACGACAAAAGTAATATTTTTAATGGTTTAGTAAACTTGAAGACCACTAAATTCAATAGGACCCAAAATACCAATTTTAGATACTATAAATTCTTTCTATCCCCGATGGTAACGGTATCCTCCTTTTGTGGTGGGGTTCACCACAAAAGATATAGTAAATCCCAAAACTTCGGGGGAAATAGCTTCTAAAAAAATTAATACTGATTTGTAGCTAATAAAACCAAAGTACAAGCAACTTCTGCCTTAATATTATTCAGTTCTAATAATTGATATAATTCAGGGTTTTCGGTTCCAGGATTAAAAACTACACGTTTTGGCTGTGCTTCGATGATATAATTATAGTAATCACGCTGACGAGCAGGATTTAAATATAAAGTTACTGTGTCTATATTTTTTACCGGAATTGCTTTGGTATGAATTTTTACACCTGCAACTTCTCCTGTATTCTGTCCAATGGCCAATACAGTATGTCCTTTTTCGACTAACATATTTATGGCTCTAAAAGCGTAACGATCTGGTTTTGTGGTAGCGCCCAGAACTAAAGTTTTTTTATTTTTCATCATTTTTAAATATTTTACAAAAGTAATCAAAAAGTACGAGCTTAGTTTAGCTTATTGATTGAGATATAATAACATTTAAAATAATATCCTAACAAGAATTTGCTTTGAGATATTAAAAAATAACTATTTTTACTTCATTAACTACAACTACATGGATTTATTCATTTATTTATTTGCTGCTCTTTTCTCGGTATTAAACCCTATTGGAACAGTGCCAATTTTTGTTGGACTTACGCAACACGATTCTCAGGAAGAACGTTCCCGAATTTCGCTTTGGACTGCCATAAACGTTTTTATTATTTTAATTGTTTCGTTTTTTATTGGTCAATATGTCCTGAGCTTTTTTGGAATCAGTATTGACGCGCTTCGAATTGCGGGTGGAATTGTAATTGTAAACTCAGGCTTTTCGCTACTTTCGGGAAAAATAAACAAAAAACGAGGAATCAATAAAAAGGTCGAAACAGATGCGCAACAGCGTAATGACATTGCACTCACTCCATTAGCAATCCCAATGCTAGCCGGCCCCGGTTCGATATCTTTACTTATTGCTTTTTATCAGGAACATCATGGAATGCAAGAAATTATCATTTCAACTCTGGCTATTTTAGCTATTGCAGTTGCCATTTTCGCTATTTTAAAGAGCGCACATTATTTAGCCCGAATACTAGGAGCTTCAGGAATTGTAGCTATTTCCAGAATTGTCGGCTTTATTGTCATCTCTATTGGAATACAGTATATTGTTAGTTCTATAATAAATATTGTCAAGGGAAATCTAATGTAAATTCTTTATTTCATAGTCTAAAAAAAGAGGTAAGTAACTTTACCATTTATCCCTTTTTTTAGAACTCATTCAGAAATGTTCAATTATTTTGCTGATCATATTCCTACAACTCCTTACTTCCTTGACACCAATACGTATTTGATCATCTAAATTGTTCGTCCTCACAGTCCGACAATAACCCATCTTCAATAACAAAATTGCGCAGTTCGTCCATCAGTTTCTCAACAATTACATTCATCTGAGAAACCTTTACTGTGCTCAGTTTAGTTAATTTATGATAAGGGGCCATTTGTCTATCTAATGCTTGGAATTAAACAGGATGCATTGGCTTTTGATCTGGGGGAAGACTGGAATCAAAAGAAAATTTCTATGCTAGAGCAAAAAGATGTAATTGAGGATAATATACTTAGGCAAATCTCGAACTCATTAAAAATTCCTGTTGAGGCTTTTCAGAATTTTGATGAAGAGCAGGCTGTGAATTTAATTTCATGTAATTTCTCAGATAATGCAATGTTCAATAACAGAATTGAAGTTTTTAATAATAATCCGATCGACAAATTGATACAACTTCATGAAGACAAAATTGCATTATACGAGCGCATGCTCAAAGAAAAAGATGAAATGATGCAAAGGCTTGAAAAATTAATCAATAAGTAAATTAGTTATCATAATTTATAAAAACAAAAGCTCAACCAAATAGTCGAGCCTTTTTAATATCAAATTTTATATTCCGCTTTCAATTGCATTATTCTAAAAACGAACTTTAACTTCTTGGAAGAAAAACTTCTGCCATCATGCATCTTGCACTTCCGCCACCACAAGCTTCAATCGTATCAAGGCTTGAACTTAAAATTTCAGCATGATTCTCTAATTGAGCAATTTGCTTTGGGGTTAAACTTTGATGTGCCGACGCGCTCATAACGATATATTTCTTGTCATTTGTACCTCTAACTTCAAGCATATTACCGGCAAAGTTATTTACCTGAGCCTCGGTTATTAGAATAATTTCTTTTTTATCGGTTTTTAAATTCTCCAAAACCATTTTACGCTCTTTTTTATCATCTATAGAATCTGCACAGATAACAGCAAAAGTTTCTCCCAGGCACATCATTACATTGGTGTGATAGATTAGTTTACGTTCTCCCTCGACAGTCTGGAAAGCTTCAAAAATAACCGGGGCATAGTCAAAATCTTCACAAAATTCGATAAACAATTCTTCATCAGCACGAGGGGATAATGCACAGTACGCTTTTGCATTTGCACGATCTAAAAGCAAACTACCTGTTCCTTCCAAGAAAAAACCATCTTCTTCTGCCGATGTATAATCCATTATATTAGCTATTTCGAATCCTTTATCTTCAAGAGTATCCAAAATATCTTCTCGACGTTCTTGGCGACGATTTTCTGCAAACATAGGATAAAGGGCTACATCTCCATTTTCATGAAAAGAAACCCAATTGTTTGGAAAAATGCTATCCGGTGTATCTGTTTCCAAATTATCATCAATAACGGTAACATCAACCCCAACAGCTCTTAATTTTTCTACAAAAACATCAAATTCCTGTTGCGCTTTTGCATTTACTGTACTTGGCAAAAGTCCGTCTAATACTTTTTGGTAATAATTATTTACAGCCGTTTGCTCATTCATTCTAAAAGCAACTGGCCTAATCATTACAATTGCATTTGTCGTTTGTTTCATAATCTTTATATTTTTTTTGTTTCAGGTCTAAATTTTCAGGTTACCTCAGTTTGAAACTTGAAACAAATATTTAATCTCTAATTAAAGGTAAAGTCGAACATCTCAGCAAACCTTCCTGTTTTGCAATTTCAGCATACGGAATTTCTTCTACTGTAAAACCTTTTGAACGTAGCCAATTGTTTAATCTTGTGAAATTTTTCTCTGAAACAACTACATTTTCATCGATAGAAAATACGTTAGAAAACATGTTGTACATTTCGTTTCTTTCGATATGAAATAAGTTTTCTCTTCCAAAAAGATTAACCAAATACATATAATCAGCTTCTTCACGGAAACCTCTTTTATAAATAATCCCTTTATCTTTTCCAACTGGCTGAAAACAGCAATCCAGATGCAATGCATTATCACGCGCTTCGATTTTAGATTTCACCAAATCAAACTCTTTTACGATTTTATTTGGGAATAATTCTTTGATGAAATTTACACCCTGCATATTGGTTCTTGCCGTAATGTAATCTTTATAGTCACTTCCTTTGTAAGTCCCAATAAAGATATGATCATTCCAAAGCATAACATCTCCGCCTTCGATATGAACTTGCTCTGGGGGACGAACAACCTTTAGCGGATCCATTTGATCAATTATATATTGAATCGCATCTAATTCGCGCTCTCTCTCAGGAAGAATATTTGATTTCACAAAAGTATCATCTATTACAAAACCTATATCTCGCGCAAAAATCTGATTGTAGTTTTCAATCATTTCAGGACGATACACCTTTACATCATATTTTTGAAAAACGGCATTAAAAGCATCCATCTCAGCAACCATATCTTTTTCTATAGGATATGTGCCTGCTTTAATATGTTCCAATGATTTCGGATCATAGGCTTCCTCTAAAGATGGAGTTGGCCCATTATGAACAGCAGAACCCAAGACTACAGCACGCAATCTTGAGGTTTCGTTCTTTATATTTAATTGCAACATAACTTTATTATATTTTGGCCAAAGATAAAAAAAGCTTCACAGTTAAGTGAAGCTTTAAAATATTTTTATTTGTTCGACTTAAAGTCTCTGAGCGGGTGCCCAGTATAAATTTGTCTTGGTCGGCCAATTGGTTCTTTATTCTCACGCATTTCTTTCCATTGCGCGATCCATCCTGGTAATCTACCAATAGCAAACATTACTGTAAACATATCTGTAGGAATACCTAATGCTCTGTAAATAATTCCAGAATAGAAATCTACGTTTGGATATAAGTTTCTTGATTTAAAGTACTCATCTTCTAAAGCTGCTGTTTCTAATTTTTTAGCAATCTCTAAAATAGGATCTTCAACTCCTAAAGTTTCCAAAACTTCTTTAGCTGCTTTTTTGATTATTTTAGCTCTTGGATCAAAGTTTTTGTAAACTCTATGTCCGAATCCCATTAAACGGAAAGGATCGTTTTTATCTTTCGCTTTCGCTAAAAATTTATCAGTATCTCCACCGTCTTTATTAATTTCTTCTAACATTTCAAGCACTGCCTGATTTGCACCTCCGTGAAGTGGTCCCCAAAGTGCAGAAACTCCTGCAGAGATAGAAGCAAATAAACCAGCATGAGATGACCCAACCATTCTTACTGTAGACGTGGAACAGTTTTGCTCGTGATCTGCATGAAGAATAAACAATTTATCTAATGCAGCTACGATAACAGGATTAGCAGCGTAAGGTCCTGTAGGCAATTTAAACATCAATTGCATAAAGTTCTCTACATAACCTTGTGTATTGTCATAATAGTTCAAGGGATAACCCATAGTTTTTCTATAGGTCCAGGTTGCAATTACAAGAAATTTACCCATTGTTTTGCAAATGGCCTCGTACATTTCTTTTTCATTATCAACATTTACCGCTTTTGGGTTAAATGCAGTTAATGCACTTGTCAAGGCTGACAAAACTCCCATTGGGTGCGCTGTTTTAGGAAAACCATCAATGATATTTTTCATTTCTTCGTTTACCAAAGTATGTTTTTTAATACCATTTTCAAACTGCTCTAATTGTTGAGCCGTTGGCAATTCACCAAAAATTAAAAGATAAGATACTTCTAAGAAATTAGCTTTTTCAGCTAAATCTTCGATTGAATATCCTCTGTAACGTAAAATTCCTAATTCTCCGTCTAAGAAGGTGATTTCACTTTTGCAAGAACCAGAATTTTTATATCCAGGATCCAAAGTAATAATACCAGTTAAATCACGTAATTTGTTAATATCGATAGCTGATTCATTTTCGCTCCCTGTAATTACCGGAAGTTCAATTTTTTGACCATCTACTTCTAATGTAGCTATTTTTGACATAATATATCGGAAATAAATCTTTAAAATAATAATTTATCAAATCTAAGGAATTTAAGACTAATTAAAAAAAGAATCCTGCTATGAATTTGTTAAAACTCCAAAAAAAAACCATTCGCGTAAACGAATGGTTTAAATTCAATATATAACTCTTACAATTATTTGATCTTGAAAGCGTTTAATCCAGGGAAATAAGCAGTACTCCCTAACTCTTCTTCGATTCTTAATAATTGATTGTATTTTGCCATACGATCAGAACGAGAAGCAGAACCTGTTTTGATTTGACCACAGTTTAAAGCTACAGCTAAATCTGCAATTGTATTATCTTCTGTTTCTCCAGAACGGTGAGACATTACCGAAGTATACCCTGCATTTTTGGCCATATTTACAGCTGCAATAGTTTCAGTTAAAGTACCAATTTGATTTACTTTTACCAAGATTGAATTTGCAATTCCTTTTTCGATTCCAGTTGATAAACGCTCAACATTAGTAACGAACAAATCATCCCCTACCAATTGCACTTTGTGTCCAATTTTTTCAGTTAAATATTTCCATCCATCCCAGTCATCTTCATACATACCATCTTCGATAGAAATAATTGGATATTTAGCAGCAAGTTCAGCTAAATAATCAGCTTGCTCTTCAGAAGTTCTGATTTTTCCAGTTTCTCCTTCAAATTTAGTGTAATCGTATTTACCGTTTACATAAAACTCAGAAGCAGCGCAGTCAAGAGCAATTACAATTTCATCTCCAAAAGTATATCCTGCTTTTTCAACAGCCAGCTTAATAGTATCCAAAGCATCTTCAGTACCACCAGCCAAGTTTGGAGCAAAACCACCCTCGTCACCTACAGCAGTACTTAAACCTCTGTCATGTAAAACTTTTTTCAAACTATGAAAAATTTCAGTTCCCATTTGCATAGCGTGTGAGAATGAAGTTGCCTTTACAGGGAAAATCATAAACTCCTGAAATGCGATAGGCGCATCAGAGTGTGAACCTCCATTGATGATATTCATCATTGGTACAGGTAGTGTATTGGCAGAAACTCCACCAACGTATCTGTATAATGGCAATCCAAGTTCGTTAGCAGCAGCTTTTGCAGCAGCTAAAGAAACTCCTAAAATTGCATTAGCACCTAATTTAGATTTGTTTGGAGTTCCGTCTAAATCGATCATTAACTGATCAATTGTATTTTGTTCGAAAACAGAAGTACCCACTAGTTCTTCAGCAATAACAGTATTTACATTGTTCACTGCATTTAAAACTCCTTTTCCCAGGAATGCTTTTCCCCCATCACGTAATTCAACAGCCTCATGTTCTCCAGTTGAAGCTCCAGATGGAACAGCAGCTCTTCCTAAAACTCCATTTTCAGTAACTACATCAACTTCAATAGTTGGATTACCTCTAGAATCAAAAATTTGTCTTGCGTGAACTTTTATTATAATACTCATTATTTTTGTTTTTTATTAATAAATTATAAATATTTTTCGAAATTATAAAAATATTCAATATTAAATACCACATTTAACAATTAAATATCTTTATTTTATTAACTACATCGTTTTAGCAGAAGCCCCTTTTATATTCTCAACAAACTGATCGAATAAATAAGAAGAATCATGTGGTCCGGGACTAGCTTCAGGATGATATTGTACTGAAAAACAATTCTTATTTTTCATGCGCATACCTGCAACAGTTCCGTCATTTAAATGTAGATGTGTGATCTCTAAATCAGGATGATTATCTAATGCCTCTTTGTTTACAGCAAAACCGTGGTTTTGAGAAGTGATCTCTCCTTTACCTGTAATAAGATTCTTAACCGGATGATTTATTCCGCGGTGACCATTAAACATTTTATAAGTCTGAACACCATTTGCCAAAGCAATTACCTGATGTCCTAAACAAATTCCAAACAAAGGATTATCATTAGCTAAAATTTCTTTTGCTACTTCAATAGCTCCAAAAAGCGGATCAGGATCTCCAGGGCCATTTGACAAGAAGTATCCATCGGGATTAAACTCCGCTAAATCTTTATAAGTAGAGTTGTACGGGAAAACTTTAATATAACAATCTCTCTTGGCAAGGTTTCTTAAGATATTCTTTTTGATTCCAAGATCTAAAGCTGAAATTTTGTAAGTAGCATTTTCATCTCCAAAAAAATAAGGCTCAGTAGTTGAAACTTTTGACGCCAACTCTAAACCTTCCATGTTTGGCACATTTGCCAATTCTTTTTTAAGATCTTCAACCGAAGTTCCATCTGTACAAATAACAGCATTCATTGCGCCATTATCACGAATGTAGCTCACTAGCGCTCTGGTATCAACATCAGAAATACAGATTAGGTTTTGTTTAATAAAATAATCTTCTAAACTTCCTGAAGAATCTTCTCTTGAGTAGTTAAAACTAAAGTTTTTACAAACTAATCCGGCAATTTTAATGCTATCCGATTCAACTTCTAAATCATTAACACCATAATTTCCAATGTGAGGATTAGTTGCCACCATAATTTGACCAAAATATGAAGGATCAGTAAAAATTTCCTGATATCCGGTCATTCCAGTATTAAAACAAACTTCACCAAAAGTTTTACCGCTAATTCCGATAGATTTTCCGTGAAAAATAGTTCCATCACTTAGTAATAAAATGGCGCTTTGTCGTGTAGTGTATTTCATTATTTAATTTGTATTGTTTTTAATCGTCTTATAAAACCCTCTAAGCTTGTTTTAATTTGTAACTAGATATTTTGCAAATTTACTTCTTTAAAACAGTGCTTCCAAGATTTTTTAAAAATTTCATTGATAAAATTAAAACCTAAGTTTTAAAATAAGTTACATTTCAAACTTTTTAAAAAAAATCAAAAAAAAAGGATAAACTAAAAATTAGCTTATCCTTGATTTCTATAGAATCATTACTTTCATAATTATTCAGAAGCTTCAGTAGTCGATTCTGATTCAGCAGCCGGAGCTTCAGGAGTAGTCTCCTCAGCTTTTTTTGCTTTACCACCACGACGGCTTTTTGCTTTTTTAACTTCTTTTTTACCGCCATTGTAAAGTTCATTGAAATCTACAAGTTCGATCATTGCCATATCAGCATTATCTCCCAAACGATTTCCAACTTTAATGATACGAGTGTATCCACCTGGACGGTCTCCAACTTTAGCAGCTACGTCTCTGAACAAGTCAGTTACCGCATATTTACTACGTAAGTAAGCAAAAACAATACGACGGTTGTGAGTCGTATCTTCTTTTGATTTTGTGATTAAAGGCTCAACGAATTGTTTAAGCGCTTTAGCTTTAGCAACAGTAGTATTAATACGTTTGTGCTCAATAAGAGAACAAGCCATATTAGCTAGCATAGCTTTTCTATGTCCAGTCTGTCTGCTTAAGTGATTGAATTTTTTTCCGTGTCTCATTGCTATTTTAAATTTAATCCCGCAAGCGGGATTGAATTATTCTTTATCTAATTTGTATTTAGCTAAGTCCATTCCGAAAGTTAAATTCTTAACAGCTACAAGTTCATCTAGCTCAGTTAAAGATTTTTTACCAAAATTACGGAATTTCATTAGGTCATTTTTATTGAACGATACTAAATCACCAAGTGTATCAACTTCAGCCGCTTTCAAGCAATTTAATGCTCTCACAGATAAATCCATATCAACAAGCTTAGTTTTAAGCAATTGTCTCATATGCAATGACTCTTCATCATACGATTCTGTTTGTGCAATTTCGTCAGCCTCGAGTGTAATTCTTTCGTCAGAAAATAACATGAAGTGGTGAATTAAAACTTTAGCAGCTTCAGTAAGAGCATCTTTAGGATTAATAGATCCATCAGTTTTAATTTCAAAAACTAATTTTTCGTAATCTGTTTTTTGCTCAACACGGAAGTTTTCAATTGCATATTTTACATTTTTTACCGGAGTAAAAATAGAGTCTGTAAAAATGGTACCAATTGCAGCGTTCTGTTTTTTGTTCTCCTCAGCAGGAACATATCCTCTACCTTTTTCGATTGTTAAATCGAAGTTCAATTTGATTTTAGAATCTAAATTACAGATAACAAGGTCTGGGTTCAGCACTTGGAAACCTGAAATAAATTTTTGAAAATCACCTGCTGTTAGTTGATCTTTACCAGAAACAGAAATTGTAACTGCTTCATTATCGATATCTTCAATTTGACGTTTGAAACGCACTTGTTTTAGATTAAGGATAATTTCGGTAACATCTTCAACAACACCTGAAATAGTAGAAAACTCATGATCTACACCTTCGATACGAACAGATGTAATTGCATAACCTTCTAATGCTGAAAGCAAAACTCTTCTAAGTGCATTACCAACTGTCAATCCATAACCAGGTTCTAAAGGTCTAAATTCGAATTTACCTTCAAAATCGGTTGAATCGATCATGATAACTTTATCGGGCTTTTGAAAATTAAATATTGCCATAAATTTCGACTAAGTCAATTATTATTTGTTGTACAACTCTACGATTAATTGTTCTTTAATGTTTTCTGGAATTTGAAGTCTTGCAGGTACAGAAACGAAAGTTCCTTCTTTAAGATCATTGTTCCAGGTAATCCATTCATAAACATGACTTGAATTTGATAAAGAACGTTCGATAGCTTCTAAAGATTTAGATTTTTCACGAACTGCAACTTTATCACCAGGCTTAAGGTGGTAAGAAGCGATATTTACAACTTCACCATTTACAGTAACGTGTCTGTGAGAAACTAATTGTCTAGCACCTCTTCTAGAAGGAGCAATACCCATTCTAAAAACAACGTTATCTAATCTTGCTTCACATAATTGTAAAAGAACCTCACCAGTAACACCTTTAGTAGCTGATGCTTTTTTGAATAAATTTCTGAATTGTTTTTCTAAAATTCCGTAAGAATATTTAGCTTTTTGCTTCTCCATTAACTGAACAGCGTACTCAGATTTTTTTCCTCTTTTTTTAGCCATCCCGTGTTGTCCAGGTGGGTAATTTCTTTTTTCGAAAGATTTATCATCTCCGAAGATTGCTTCGCCAAATTTACGAGCAATTCTAGTTTTTGGACCAGTATATCTTGCCATTTCTAAAAAATTAAATTTAAGGTAGAGATTATGAATTCAGGTCAAATCCTTCGATAATCTATATTCTACCTTGTTTATACTATGAATAAATAAAATTAAACTCTACGTCTTTTTGGAGGACGACATCCGTTGTGAGGCATTGGAGTAACATCGATAATCTCTGTAACTTCAATTCCACCGTTATGAATAGAACGAATAGCAGACTCACGTCCGTTTCCTGGTCCTTTTACATAAACTTTTACTTTTTTAAGTCCAGCCTCAAGAGCTACTTTACTACAATCTTCTGCTGCCATTTGGGCTGCGTATGGAGTATTCTTTTTAGAACCTCTAAAACCCATTTTACCAGCTGAAGACCAAGAAATAACTTCACCTTTTTTGTTTGTCAAAGAAATGATGATGTTATTGAAGGTAGCAGAAATATGAGCTTCTCCCGTTGATTCAACGATAACTTTACGTTTTTTTGCAGTTGCTTTAGCCATATTACTTATTATTTAGTTGCTTTTTTCTTGTTAGCAACAGTTTTTCTTTTACCTTTTCTTGTTCTAGAGTTGTTTTTAGTTCTTTGCCCTCTTAACGGAAGACCAGATCTATGACGGATACCTCTGTAACAACCAATATCCATTAAACGTTTGATGTTTAAAGAAACTTCAGAACGTAATTCTCCTTCAATTTTGTAAAATGAAACTGCATCACGAATCGCTCCGATCTCATCATCATTCCAATCTTGAACTTTTTTATCTTGGCTAACTTGAGCTTTTTCTAAAATCTCAATAGCTCTACTTCTTCCTAATCCAAAGATATAGGTAAGTGCTATAACACCTCTTTTATTTTTTGGGATATCTACCCCTGCTATTCTTGCCATAATTATCCTTGTCTTTGTTTAAATCTAGGATTCTTTTTGTTTATTACGTACAATCTCCCTTTTCTACGCACAATGATGCACTCGGGACTTCTCTTTTTTACTGATGCTCTAACTTTCATAGTGAATATCCTTTAATATCGATAAGTAATTCTTGCTTTTGACAAATCATAAGGACTCATTTCTAGTTTCACTTTATCACCAGGTAATAACTTGATGTAATGCATACGCATTTTACCAGAAATATGAGCAATTACGATATGTCCATTTTCTAACTCTACACGGAACATCGCATTTGATAATGCTTCGATGATTGATCCGTCTTGTTCTATTGCTGATTGTTTTGCCATATAAAAATTAAGCTACTGCTTTTCTATTTTTACCAGTCTTCATTAAACCATCATAATGTTTGTTTAACAAGTATGAATTGATTTGTTGAATAGTATCTATTGCAACTCCAACCATAATTATTAACGAGGTACCTCCAAAAAACATTGCCCAAGATTGTTGTACATCCATAATACTTACAACAATAGCTGGGAACACAGCAATCAAAGCAAGGAATAAAGATCCTGGGAAAGTTATTAAAGACATCACTTTGTCAAGAAATTCTGAAGTTTCAGCTCCTGGACGAACGCCCGGAATAAAACCACCACTTCTTTTCAAATCATCGGCCATTTTGTTAGTAGGAACTGTAATTGCAGTATAGAAGAATGTAAATACAATAATTAAAGTTGCAAATACAAAGTTATACCAAAATCCGAACATATTACTAAACGCGCCAACAATAGATTGTGATGTGTCTGATTTAGACAATCCAGCTACAGCTGCAGGTATAAACATAATTGCCTGAGCAAAAATGATTGGCATAACCCCGGAAGCATTAAGCTTAAGAGGAATCCATTGTCTATTACCACCTGCCAAATCTTGTTCGTAATCCCCACTTGTTGTACGACGAGCGTACTGAACAGGAATTCTACGTACTGCCATTGTAAGCAATACACAAGAAATGATTACTAATAACCACACAATAATTTCAATAACTAACAACATCGGACCTCCATTGTTATTGGTAACTCTGGTTGTAAATTCTTGTATAAAAGCTTGCGGTAAGCGAGCTAAGATACCAACCATAATCAATAATGAAATTCCATTTCCAATACCTTTATCAGTAATTTTTTCTCCAAGCCACATAGCAAAAATTGTACCTGTAACTAAGATAATAACAGACGAAAACAAAAATTCAGGTGAATTAAAGCCTAGTAAGAATGCACTTCCAGGTAACGTTCTGTATAAATTATAGATATAAGTTGGACCTTGAACCAGTGTAATAGCTATAGTCAACCAACGAGTGATTTGATTAATCTTTTTTCTACCACTCTCTCCATCGTTTTGAAGTTTTTGCAAATAAGGAATAGCAATTCCCATTAACTGAACAACAATAGATGCAGAAATATAAGGCATAATTCCTAAAGCAAAAACTGAAGCTTTAGAGAAAGCACCTCCTGTAAACATGTCTAGGATAGATCCTAAACCATTTTTAGTTTGTCCCGCTAAACCTGTTAATTGAGTTGCGTCAATTCCAGGTAGCGTTACGTGTGCACCAAAACGATATACTAAAAGCAATCCTAATGTAATTAAGATTCTGTTTTTCAGTTCTTCGATTTTCCAAACATTACTTATTGATTCAATAAATTTCTTCATCTTAGTAGATAAGTTATATAGTTACAGCTTCTCCTCCAGCAGCTTCAATAGCAGCTTTTGCAGTAGCGGTAAATTTGTGGGCAGTTACTTTTAATTTTGCTTTCAATTCTCCTCTACCTAAAATCTTAACGATTTCATTTTTGGTAGCAAGACGATTTGCTACGAAATCTGTCATTGAAACAGAATCAGTAATCACACCATTGTCTACTAATAATTGAAGCGTATCTAAATTAACACCTTCGTATTCTTTACGATTGATGTTTGTGAAACCAAACTTAGGTACACGTCTTTGAAGTGGCATTTGCCCTCCTTCAAAACCAATCTTTTTAGAATAACCAGAACGAGATTTTGCTCCTTTGTGACCTCTTGCAGAAGTACCACCTTTTCCTGAACCTTCTCCTCTACCTAATCTTTTATTTTGATTGTGTGTTGACCCTTCAGCTGGTTGTAAGTTACTTAAATTCATAACAGTATTTGTTATTTAGCTTCTTCGACAGAAACTAAGTGTTTAACTTTGTTTATCATACCAAGGATAGCAGGATTTGAATCATGCTCTACAACTTGTCCCATTTTACGTAGACCTAAAGCTTCCAAACCTCTCTTTTGAGAAAGAGGACAGTTGATTTTGCTTCTTACTTGTTTTACTAATAATTTAGCCATAATTTCCTTGAATTAACCTTTAAAAACTTTTTCTAAAGAAACACCTCTTTGTTTTGCAACAGTGTGAGCGCTTCTCATTTGTAATAAAGCATCAAAAGTTGCTTTTACCACGTTATGAGGATTTGATGATCCTTGAGATTTAGATAATACATCGTGAATACCTACTGATTCAAGAACTGAACGAACAGCTCCACCAGCAATAACTCCTGTACCATGAGAGGCAGGAATTAAAAATACACGCGCACCACCAAATTTACCTTTTTGTTCGTGAGGAACAGATTGTCCGTTCAAAGGAATTTTTACTAAATTTTTCTTAGCATCTTCTACTGCTTTCGCAATTGCTTCAGAAACGTCTTTAGATTTTCCTAATCCATGACCCACTACTCCGTTTTCATCACCTACAACTACAATAGCAGAAAAACCGAAAGCTCTACCACCTTTTGTAACTTTAGTAACACGATTAACACTTACCAGACGATCTTTAAGTTCAAGACCACTTGGTTTTACCAATTCTACATTTTTGTATTTAGACATAATATATTAGAATTTAAGTCCAGCCGCTCTTGCGCCTTCTGCTAATGATTTAATACGACCGTGATACAAATATCCACCTCTATCAAAAGTGATGGTTTCGATCCCAGCTTTTAACGCTTTCTCTGCAACTAATTTTCCAACAGCAGCAGCGACTTCAACGTTAGTACCTTTTCCTATTTCTTTTTCTCTTGAAGATGCAGCTAAAATTGTAACTCCATTTACATCGTCAATAAGTTGAGCGTAAATTTCTTTGTTACTTCTAAATACAGATAGTCTTGGGTTAGTAGCAGTACCACTAATCGATTTTCTAATTCTGAATCTAATTCTCTGTCTTCTATCAGATTTTGTTAATGACATAATCTTATTTTTTAAGCTGATTTACCTGCTTTTCTTCTTAATACTTCACCCACAAATTTAACACCTTTTCCTTTGTATGGCTCAGGCTTACGGAAACCTCTGATTTTCGCAGCAACCTGTCCTAAAAGTTGTTTGTCAAATGATGTTAATTTTACGATAGGGTTTTTACCTTTTTCAGATATTGTTTCTAAAGCTACTTCTGGAGCAATTTCTAAAACAATATTGTGAGAATATCCAAGAGCTAAATCTAATTTTTGACCTTGGTTTGAAGCTCTATAACCAACTCCAACTAATTCAAGTTCTTTTGTAAAACCTTCAGACACACCAATTATCATATTATTGATTAATGATCTGTATAATCCGTGTTTTGCTCTTTGGTCTTTATGATCAGACGATCTTTCTAATAATACCTGATCGCCTTCAACTTTTACAGTAATGTCCGAAAACTCCTGAGTTAGTTGACCTTTTTTTCCTTTTACCGTAACGATACCGTCTTTAACTTCTACAGTTACTCCAGCAGCGATTACAATTGGGCTTTTACCTATTCTTGACATCTTATTTAGTCTTTAAAATTAGTATACGTAACAAATTACTTCACCACCTACATTTAATTGTTTCGCTTGCTTTCCAGTCATAAGACCTTTTGAAGTTGAAACAATAGCAATTCCTAATCCGTTAAGGATTCTTGGTAATTTGGCAGCACCTGCGTATTTACGTAAACCAGGTTTACTAATTCTTTGGATATCTTTAATTACTGGCTCTTTAGTATCTTTATCATACTTCAAAGCGATTTTGATTGAACCCTGAACAGAGTTATCCTCAAATTTGTAACTCAAGATATAACCTTGATCAAATAAGATCTTAGTTATTTCTTTTTTTAGATTAGATGCAGGAATTTCAACAACTTTGTGGTTTGCAGCCACAGCGTTACGAACTCTAGTCAAATAATCTGCAATAGGATCTGTATACATATGTATTTGATTGCGACTATGGTTTTCGGGAGGCACCCGCCTCCCGAACCTTTAATCAATTAAAATTATTTTTTGGTTTGCAAAAGTACTAACTTTTTGCGAGATTACCAAGATGCCTTTTTAACTCCAGGAATTAACCCATTATTAGCCATCTCACGGAAAGTTACACGTGAAATACCAAACTGACGTATATAACCTCTTGGTCTACCTGTTAATTTACAACGATTGTGTAAACGAACCGGTGAAGCATTTTTAGGTAATTTTTGTAGACCTTCAAAATCTCCAGCTTCTTTCAAAGCTTTTCTTTTCTCAGCATACTTAGCTACCGTTTTCTCTCTTTTCACCTCACGGGCTTTCATTGATTCTTTAGCCATGTCTTAATTCTTTTTAAAAGGTAATCCTAATTCAGCCAATAACGACTTTGCTTCCTTGTCTGTTTGAGCAGTAGTAACAAATGTAATATCCATTCCTGAAATTTTGTTTACTTTGTCAATATCAATTTCCGGGAAAATGATTTGCTCCAAAACTCCAAGATTGTAATTACCTCTTCCGTCGAAACCAGTAGCTTTGATACCACTAAAATCTCTAACGCGTGGTAAAGCAGAAGTAATAAGTCTATCTAAAAACTCATACATTCTCTCACCACGTAAAGTAACTTTTGCTCCAATAGGCATCCCTTTTCTCAATTTGAATGACGCAACGTCTTTCTTTGAAATTGTAGATACTGCTTTTTGTCCAGTGATCTTTGTTAACTCATCAACTGCATAGTCAATAAGTTTTTTATCAGATACAGCTGCACCAACTCCACGGCTCAAAACGATTTTTTCAAGTTTTGGAACTTGCATCACGTTTGTATATCCGAACTCTTCTTTAAGAGCAGAGATCACTCTACTCTTATATTCTTCTTTTAGTCTAGGTGTATATGCCATTACTATAGTACTTGATTAGATTTTTTTGAAAATCTTACTTTCTTATCTCCTTCTACTCTAATACCAACTCTAGTTGTTTCCTTAGTTTTAGGATCAATTAGTGAAATGTTAGATATTTGTATAGAAGCTTCTTTCTTAACGATACCACCTTGAGGGTTTTTAGCACTTGGTTTTGTATGTTTCGAAACCATGTTTACACCTTCAACTATCGCTTTATTTTTCTCACGGTAAACACGTAAAACTTTACCTTCAGCACCTTTATGGTCTCCAGCAATAACTCTTACGATATCTCCTGATTTTATTTTTAGCTTTATCATCTTAAAACGAATTAAAGCACTTCTGGTGCTAATGATACAATTTTCATGAATTGTTTTTCACGAAGTTCTCTTGCTACCGGACCAAAAACACGAGTTCCTCTCATTTCCCCTGCAGCGTTCAAAAGAACACATGCATTATCATCGAAACGGATATAAGAACCATCGGCTCTTCTCACTTCTTTTTTGGTACGTACAACAACTGCAGTTGAAACAGCTCCTTTTTTAACGTTACCGTTAGGAGTTGCATCTTTAATAGATACTACAATCTTGTCACCAACAGAGGCATACCTTCTTTTGGTACCTCCTAAAACACGGATAGTTAAAACTTCTTTTGCTCCCGTGTTATCTGCTACTTTTAGTCTTGATTCCTGTTGTACCATAATTATTTAGCTCTTTCTAAGATTTCAACTAATCTCCAACATTTTGTTTTACTTAAAGGACGCGTTTCGCTAATTCTTACAGTATCTCCAATGTTACAGTCGTTTGTTTCGTCGTGTGCAACGTATTTCTTTGTTTTCAACACGAACTTACCGTATAATGGGTGTTTTACTTTTCTTACTTCAGCAATAACAATAGACTTATCCATTTTATTTGAAGTAACAACACCTATTCTTTCTTTTCTTAAATTTCTTTTTTCTTCCATCTTTCAGCAGAATACAATTATTGTAACTCTCTTTTAGTTAACTCTGTAGCCAATCTTGCAACTGTTCTTCTTACACTTCTAATTTGAAGTGGGTTCTCAATTGGAGAAATAGCGTGAGCCATTTTTAGGTCAGCATATATTTTCTTAGTTTGACTAAGTTTTTCTTGCAACTCCGCTGCAGAAAGATCTTTTATTTCTGATTGTTTCATAATATAAATTTAATTATGCTTCGAAATCTCTAGCAACGACGAATTTAGTTTTTACTGGAAGCTTTTGAGCTGCAAGACGTAACGCCTCTTTTGCAACTGATAAAGGAACTCCTCCAACTTCAAACATAATTCTTCCGGGTTTAACAACGGCAGCCCAATATTCAACGGCACCTTTACCTTTACCCATACGTACCTCAAGAGGCTTCTTAGTAATTGGTTTGTCTGGAAATATTTTGATCCATAATTGTCCTTCTCTCTTCATGAAACGAGTTGCAGCAATACGCGCAGCTTCGATTTGACGAGAAGTTAAGAACATTCCATCTTCATGTACAGATTTAATACCAAACATTCCATTAGAAAGTTCATGCCCTCTTTGAGAGTTACCTTTCATTTTACCCTTTTGTACCTTACGGTATTTTGTTCTTTTAGGCTGTAACATTTTTCTTTAGTTTAAAAATTTACTTTCTTTTACGAGCGTCTGGTTTTCCACCTTTATTAAAGGGCTTTCTATCTCCTCTTGGAGAATCGCCACCTTTACCACCACCAGTTCCAGATTGTTTTTTATCCATTCCTGCAAGTGGAGAAAGATCTCTCTTTCCATAAACTTCACCTTTCATGATCCATACTTTGATACCCATTCTACCGTAAGTAGTGTGAGCTTCAGCCAAAGCATAATCAATATCAGCTCTGAAAGTTGATAGAGGAATTCTACCTTCTTTGAAACCTTCTGAACGTGCCATCTCAGCTCCGTTCAAACGACCAGAAATCAAAACTTTGATACCCTCAGCGTTCATACGCATAGAGGCAGCAATAGCCATTTTGATTGCACGTCTGTAAGAAATACGGCTTTCGATTTGACGAGCGATGCTTGTCGCCACAAGATAAGCATCTAATTCAGGTCTTTTGATTTCAAAGATGTTGATTTGAACCTCTTTGTCAGTAACTTTCTTAAGTTCTTCTTTTAACTTGTCTACCTCTTGTCCACCTTTTCCGATAATGATACCAGGTCTAGCAGTAGTGATAGTAACGGTTACAAGTTTCAAAGTTCTCTCGATGATTACTTTAGATACACTAGCTTTTGATAAACGAGCGTGGATATACTTTCTGATTTTGTGATCCTCGGCAAGTTTATCACCGTAATCATTTCCACCATACCAGTTTGAGTCCCACCCTCTGATGATACCAAGTCTATTTCCAATTGGATTTGTCTTTTGTCCCATGCTGCTTAAGAATTGCTTTGTGTGTTATTGATAGCTCCAAGCACGATTGTTACGTGATTAGAACGTTTTCTTATTCTGTGTGCACGACCTTGTGGAGCTGGACGAAGTCTTTTCAACATCATTCCACCATCTACTCTGATCTCCTTAACAAATAATCCAGCTTCTTCTAAATTACCTTCACTATTTTTTTGCTCCCAGTTGTTGATTGCAGATAATAATAGTTTTTCTAATTTTCTTGAAGCCTCTTTAGAACTAAATCTTAAGATGTTAAGTGCTCTTTCTACCTTCTGACCTCTTACCAAGTCCGCTACTAAGCGCATTTTTCTAGGTGAAGTAGGGCAGTTATTCAATTTTGCGAAAGCAATAGACTTATTAGCCTCTTTTCTCGCATCTGCTGTTTCTCTTTTACGAACTCCCATTGCTTCTTATTTTTTACCTTTATTTTTTGCTCCAGCATGACCTCTAAAAGATCTAGTTGGTGAAAATTCTCCTAATTTGTGACCTACCATGTTTTCTGTTACGTAAACTGGTACAAATTGACGACCGTTATGAACTGCGATAGTTTGTCCAACGAAATCCGGAGTAATCATAGAAGCTCTAGACCAAGTCTTCACTACACTATTTTTACCACTCTCTACGTTTTCCTGAACTTTCTTGTCTAACTTATAATGAACGAAAGGTCCTTTTTTTAATGAACGTGCCATATCTTATTATTTCTTTCTACGTTCTACGATATACTTGTTACTCGGGTTTTTCTTAGAACGAGTTCTATAACCTTTTGCTGGTATTCCATTTCTTGAACGTGGATGTCCACCAGAAGAACGTCCTTCTCCACCACCCATTGGGTGATCAACAGGGTTCATTGCAACAGGTCTTGTTCTAGGTCTTCTTCCTAACCATCTTGTTCTACCAGCTTTTCCTGATACAACTAATTGGTGGTCTGAATTAGAAACAGCTCCAATTGTAGCCGAACAAGTCAACAAGATTAATCTTGTTTCACCAGATGGCATTTTAATTGTAGCATATTTTCCATCTCTTGCCATTAATTGAGCAAATGTACCAGCTGAACGAGCGATTACCGCTCCTTGACCTGGACGTAATTCAATACAAGAGATTACAGTTCCTAAAGGAATTCTGCTTAAAGGCAATGTATTACCAATTTCAGGTTGAGATTCTGGACCAGAAACTAATTTCTGACCAACTTTCAATCCGTTTTGAGCAATTACATAAGTTTTCTCTCCATCAGCATAAGCTAATAAAGCGATAAATGCAGTACGATTTGGATCATATTCAATTGATTTCACAGTAGCCGGAATTCCGTCTTTAGTTCTTTTGAAATCAATGATACGATATCTCTGCTTGTGACCACCACCCGTATAACGCATGGTCATCTTTCCTTGACTATTTCTACCTCCAGAGTTTTTTATCGGCGCTATCAAAGAGCGTTCCGGCTTATCAGTTGTAATGGCGTCATAACCATTCACAACTCTAAATCGCTGACCTGGGGTAATAGGTTTTAATTTTCTTACTGACATTTTTCTATCTTAGATATTGTTGTAAAAATCAATTGTTTCTCCTTCTTGTACTTGAACAATCGCTTTTTTAATTGCATTTGTCTTTCCACTGATCAAACCACTTTTAGTGTATTTTGTAGTTCTATCCGGTCTTACGTTCATCGTGTTAACTGAAACGATAGTTACTCCATAAGCAGCTTCAACAGCTTTCTTAATTTGAACTTTGTTTGCTTTTTTGTCAACAACAAATCCGAAGCGGTTTAAAACTTCACTTTCTTTGGTTACTTTTTCTGTTACTATAGGTCTAATTATGATACTCATATTCCTATTATTTGCTTAAATTTTCTTCGATTAACTCCAAAGAACCTTCTAAAAGCACTAAATTATTAGTGTTTAAAATAGCGTAAGTGCTTAATTCTGAGCTAGTTACGACATTAGAAGCCTTTAAATTGCGTGACGACAAATATACATTTTTATTTGACTCTCCCAACACAAATAGAGATTTTTTATTTTCTAACCCTAAAGCTTTCAAAACGTTAATGAAATTTTTAGTGTTTGGCGCTTCAAAATTAAAGTCTTCAAGAACGATGATATTCGACTCTTTTGCTTTGATTGAGAAAGCTGATTTTCTTGCCAATCTTTTCAAGCTTTTATTCAATTTGAATGAATAACTTCTTGGTCTTGGCCCGAAAATTGTTCCACCACCTTTAAACAATGGATTTTTGATACTTCCCGCACGAGCTGTACCTGTTCCTTTTTGTTTTTTAATCTTACGTGTACTTCCTGTCACTTCAGCTCTTTCTTTAGCTTTGTGAGTCCCTTGTCTTTGATTAGCAAGATATTGCTTCACATCAAGGTATACAGCGTGATTGTTTGGTTCAATTGCGAATACTGAATCAGAAAGTTGAACTTTTCTTCCAGTATCTTTTCCGTTGAAATCTAATACTTTTACTTCCATTACTTCTGAATGATTACATAAGAGTTTTTATGTCCAGGAACACATCCTTTAATAACAAGTAGGTTCTTTTCAGCAACCACTTTTAAAACTCTAAGGTTTTGAACTTTTACATTGTCTCCTCCCATTCTTCCAGCCATACGCATTCCTTTGAATACTCTAGATGGATAAGAAGAAGCTCCCACAGAACCTGGCGCTCTTAAACGGTTGTGTTGACCGTGAGTTGCTTGTCCAACACCACCAAATCCGTGACGTTTAACAACCCCTTGAAAACCTTTACCTTTAGATACACCTTGTACATCTACAAATTCTCCTTCAGCAAAAATAGAAACATCAATAAGATCTCCTAATTTTTGTTCAGTTGCAAAATCTTGAAATTCAACGACTTTTTTCTTAGCAACAGTTCCAGCTTTTTTAAAGTGACCTAAAGCCGCTTTAGTGGAATGTTTCTCGTTTTTGTCATCGAAACCAAGTTGCAACGCTTCGTACCCGTCAACACCTTTGGTTCTGACTTGGGTAACAACACACGGCCCAGCCTCGATTACTGTACAAGGAATGTTTTTCCCGTTTTCGTCGAAAATACTAGTCATGCCGATTTTTTTACCAATTAACCCAGACATAAATATTAATTATTAATTACTAAAATTCCCTTCAATTTGAAAATAACAGAAATTTCCAAACAGGGAGTGCAAAAGTATACATTAAAATTGAATATACCAAACAGTTAGAAAAATTAAATAGCTCATTATCAAAATCAAAGCACCGATTCGAGCTCTATCAATATTTTTTTTCTTCAAAAAATTATTTTTTACCATCTTAACCCACAAGATCCATTGCCTTAACATTTAGCTAATCCTTTACAAAAAAACCTTCGCAACAGCCTAAACCAAAGACATTTCAACTAAAACACAATCAATTAACCGTTATAGATTTCAAGAAAATTTATAAAATATATTTTTTTTTAAACATAAAAAAAGCGAGACATTTCTGCCTCGCTTTTTTTCATAAAATATAATAAAAAAATTATACTTTTATTTCTACTTCAACTCCACTTGGCAATTCAAGTTTCATTAATGCATCAATAGTTTTAGATGAAGATGAATAAATATCAATCAATCTCTTGTATGACATTACTTCAAATTGCTCTCTCGCTTTTTTGTTAACGTGCGGAGAACGTAACACAGTGAAAAGTTTTTTGTGAGTTGGTAACGGAATTGGACCTGTTACAACTGCTCCAGTAGTTTTTACTGTTTTTACGATCTTTTCAGCAGACTTGTCTACCAACATGTGATCGTAAGATTTTAGTTTTATTCTGATTTTTTGACTCATTTTCTTAAGAATTAAGCGTTACCTTTTGCTTTTTTAATTACAGCTTCTGAAATATTAGAAGGTGTTTCTGCATAGTGAGAAAACTCCATTGTTGAAGTAGCTCTACCAGAAGATAATGTTCTTAATGTTGTTACATATCCAAACATTTCTGATAAAGGCACATCAGCCTTAATAGTTTTAGCACCATTTCTATCACCCATGTCATTAACCTGACCTCTACGACGGTTGATATCACCTACGATATCCCCCATGTTTTCTTCAGGAGTAATAACTTCCATTTTCATGATTGGCTCAAGAATAATTGCCCCAGCAGCTTTAGCCACTTCTCTATAACCCATTCTTGCAGCTAATTCAAAAGAAAGAGCATCAGAATCGACAGGATGGAAAGATCCGTCTGTCAAAGTTACTTTCAAACTATCCACTTGATAACCAGCCAAAGGACCAGTTTTCATAGCTTCACGGAAACCTTTTTCTACAGAAGGGATATATTCCTTAGGAACGTTACCACCTTTTACTGCATTAATAAACTGTAATCCTACAGGAACTTTACCGTCAACTTCGTCAGCTGGCTCAAGTGTAAATACGATATCACCGAATTTACCACGACCTCCTGATTGTTTCTTGTAAGTTTCTCTATGTGTTGCAGTTCTTGTAAACGCTTCTTTATATTCAACTTGAGGCTCACCTTGGTTTACTTCAACTTTAAATTCACGTTTCATACGATCTACCAAGATATCTAAGTGAAGCTCACCCATACCAGAGATAATAGTTTGCCCTGAAGCCTCATCTGTTCTAACAGTAAATGTTGGATCCTCTTCAGCTAATTTAGCTAAAGCCATACCCATTTTATCAACGTCAGCTTTTGTTTTAGGCTCAATTGCAATACCAATTACCGGTGCAGGGAATTTCATAGACTCAAGAATGATTGGGTGTTTTTCATCACACAATGTATCCCCAGTTTTGATATCTTTAAATCCAACAGCAGCTCCAATATCTCCAGCCTCAATAAATTCGATTGGATTTTGTTTATTAGCGTGCATTTGGTAGATACGAGAAATTCTTTCTTTATTTCCTGAACGAGTGTTCAAAACATAAGAACCAGCATCTAAACGACCAGAGTAAGCACGGAAGAAAGCTAAACGACCTACAAATGGGTCAGTAGCAATTTTAAATGCTAAAGCAGCAAATGGCTCTTTTACATCTGGCTTACGCAAGATTTTAGTTTGATCTTCTTCTAATAATTCAGCATCATCAGGGTGAATACCTTCAATACCTTCCTTATCCATTGGAGAAGGCAAATACTTACAAACCGCATCTAACATGAATTGAACTCCTTTGTTTTTGAAAGAAGAACCAGCGATCATAGGAATGATAGCCATATCCATAGTAGCAGCTCTTAAAGCTTTGTTGATTTCTTCCTCTGTAATAGAGTTTTCATCTTCCATGAATTTCTCTAAAAGATTCTCATCGTAATCAGCAACTGCTTCAATAAGAATAGATCTGTATTCTTTAACCTCTGCAACCATGTCAGCAGGAATTTCAACAATATCAAAAGTTGCCCCTTGAGTTGCATCATGCCAAATGATAGCTTGGTTTTTTACCAAATCTACAACACCTTTGAAATCATTCTCCTCACCAATTGGCAAAGTGATCGCAACAGCATTTGATTTTAACATATCACGAACTTGTTGACAAACTGCCAAAAAGTTAGATCCTTGACGGTCCATTTTGTTTACGAATCCCATACGTGGAACTCTATATTGATCAGCAAGTCTCCAGTTAGTTTCTGATTGAGGCTCAACACCATCAACAGCACTAAACAAGAAAACTAAACCATCAAGTACACGCAAAGAACGGTTTACCTCTACAGTAAAGTCAACGTGTCCAGGAGTATCAATAATATTAAAGTGGTAAGGCAAAGATTCAGGCAAAAGTTTACCTTGCTCAGTTGGAAAATTCCACTCACAAGTTGTTGCAGCTGAAGTAATTGTAATACCTCTTTCTTGCTCTTGAGCCATCCAGTCCATTGTTGCAGCACCATCGTGTACCTCACCAATTTTGTGTGACTTTCCAGTATAAAAAAGGATACGCTCAGTTGTTGTTGTTTTACCAGCATCAATGTGAGCAGCAATTCCGATATTTCTTGTATATTTTAAATCTCTAGCCATTTCTTACGAATTAAAATCTAAAGTGAGAGAAAGCTTTATTAGCTTCTGCCATCTTGTGAGTATCCATTCTTTTCTTAACCGCAGCACCTTCTTCTTTAGCAGCAGCTAAACATTCTGACGCTAAACGTTGTGCCATAGATTTTTCATTTCTTCTTCTAGAATAAAGTATCAACCACTTCATTGCCATAGAAATTTTTCTGTCTGGTCTAATTTGCATTGGAATTTGAAATGTAGCTCCACCTACTCTACGACTACGTACTTCTACGTGAGGCATAACGTTTGTTAAAGCATCTTTCCAAATTTCTAATGAAGATTTTTCTGAATCTTGCTTTTTAGACTCAATGATGTCAATTGCATCATAAAATACTTTGAAAGCTGTAGATTTCTTACCATCCCACATTAAGTTGTTCACAAAACGTGTTACCAATTGGTCGTTAAACCTTGGATCTGGTAAAAGTGGTCTTTTCTTTGCCGCTCTTTTTCTCATGTCTTTTTTTTAATAAAAAGTTATAGGTTATCCGTTAAATGCTATGTGTTACAGATCTCTACCTAAGTTTTAATCCACAACCCTTAACTCCTAACCTCCAACTCTTAACGTTTTAAATTACTTTTTTGCTTCTTTTGGGCGTTTAGCACCGTACTTAGATCTTCTTTGCGTTCTTCCTGCAACTCCTGACGTGTCAAGCGCTCCACGAACGATATGATATCTAACACCTGGTAAATCTTTTACCCTTCCACCTCTAACTAATACTATCGAGTGCTCTTGTAAATTGTGTCCTTCTCCAGGGATGTAAGCATTCACCTCATTACCATTTGTCAAACGTACACGCGCAACTTTACGCATTGCAGAGTTTGGTTTTTTTGGTGTAGTAGTGTAAACACGCGTACAAACCCCTCTTCTTTGAGGACAAGAATCTAAAGCAACCGATTTACTCTTCTTAGTTATCTGAGTTCTTCCTGTTCTTACTAATTGTTGAATTGTTGGCATAATTAATACTAAAAATTTATTATGTATATTAAATTCCCGCTTTTTACGGGGTTGCAAATGTATAAAATATTTTTCAGTATACAAACCTTAATTCATTAATTTTCAATAACATTATTTAAGCTTAAACTTTTACAAACAAATAATAGATATTTGCAATACTTTTAAAAACCAAACAATTAGACTTGAAACATCTCTTATACATACTTATTTTCTGCGTCGGCACATCTGCTTACAGCCAAAATTTTTATTTAAAAATAACCGGCTCAGACAAAACCGAAAACCAAATAATTGATTCTGTTAATTACACTACAAAACACCCGAATATTAAATCATTAAATAATGAACCAATAATCATGTCTGAAAAGCTGTCCAAAATAGGCTTTCTAGACAATAAACCCGAAGCAATTACACAAATAAACGACAGTTGCTACACATCAAAAATAGACCTAAAAAACAAGATCAAATACATACATATATATATAGGTACAAATAACTCATTTTTTGACTCAACAGAAACAAAAAATGATACCGTAATTTTACCTTACTACGAAATAGAAAATTTCTTAAATCAAAAAATAATTGAAGCCGAAAAAAGAGGTTTTGCATTAAGTAAAATAAAATTTGAGAACATCAAAAGAAAGAATTTGGTAATTTACGCTGATTTAAATTTTAAATCCGAAAAAAAACGCACTGTAAATTCAATTATTCTAACCCAGATTAATTTGCAAGAAAAAAACTTTTTCCCTAAAGGACACTTAAAACAATTAAACAAAAAATACCTCAATAAAACTTTCAACCAACAGACTGTAAAGGAATTATATGATGACATAAATAATTTCGAGTTTGTAACTCAAACCAAATATCCTGAAATTTTACTTACAAACGATTCAACCAAAATTTACACCTACATAGAAAAACGAAAAGCAAATAGTTTTGATGGCTACATTGGATTTTCAAACGACGAAAATAAAAAAACAACCATCAATGGCTACCTTGACATAGCACTCATAAACACACTGCATGCCGGCGAGCAATTTTCATTGTACTGGAAAAGCGATGGAAATCAGCAAAAGACTTTTAATACCAAATTAGAAATTCCGTATATATTTCAGTCGCCGTTAGGAATAAAAGCGCAATTAAACATCTTCAAACAAGACAGCACTTTTCAAAACACAAAAACGGCAATCGATTTGGGATATTATATTAATTATAATTCAAAAATATATCTGGGATATCAATCTACTGAATCAAGCGATATTCAGAACACCAACAACTCCACCATTAGCGACTATAAAAACTCTTATATAACATCAACTTTAGAATATAAGAAAACAGACTACATTAACAACCTATTCCCAAAAAAAGCATCACTTAACTTCATAATTGGCTACGGAAAAAGAGACACCAATGACAACCCTGAAACAGCTGACCTAAGCAAGCAATTTTCGTCAAACTTCAACCTCTCGTATAATTTCGAACTGAACAAAAAGAACTTTATCTATCTTAACTCACAAAATCTATATCTAAAAAGCAAAAACTACATAACAAACGAATTATTTCGATTTGGAGGAATAAACTCGATAAGAGGTTTTTCTGAAAATAGCCTTCAAGGTAATTTTGCAGCAATACTTCTAACAGAATACCGATATGTTGTATCAAGCAATTTATACATAAATTCAATTTTAGATTACGCTCTTTACCAAGATTTAACAAATAGTCAAAATCCGGAAAAAATCAAAAATTTAACAGGAATTGGAATCGGAACAAATATCCAAACTCCGAATGGTCTATTACGGATTAATCTCACTAATGGCGGGGGAAAGCTTAATGAAATTCAATTATTTAACACTATTGTTAATATATGTTATAATGTTAAATTTTAGCTGTTATTAAAAATTCATTAACATAACGTTAGGTTTATTAACTAATTATTATGAATATTGTAACACTAATTCAAAATAATTGAGAAAATGAAGCCAAAGTTCAATGGATTTTTAGTACTATTATTAGTGCTATTCGCGCAATTAACCTTCGCGCAAGAAAGAACCGTTTCGGGAACTGTTACCGATGATGCAGGCATGCCGCTACCAGGTGTGAGTGTATTGATAAAGGGAACAAAAACCGGAACACAAACCGATTTTGATGGAAAGTACTCTATCAAAGCAACAACAAGCCAAGTTTTAGTATTTAGCTACATTGGAATGAAAACGCAAGAAATAGCAGCGAGTTCATCACAAGTAAATACTAAATTATCCGGAGATGCTCAACAACTTGAAGGAGTTGTAGTAACTACGGCGATGGGGATTAAAAGAGAAAAAAAATCTCTGGGATATGCCTCTCAACAAATTTCAGGTGCAGATGTTAATGGCGGAGCAGGAAATGCAAACGTTGCCAATCTTTTATCTGGTAAAGCTGCAGGTGTAGAAGTTCAAAGAAACAATAACTTTGGAGGATCTACAAACGTTGTAATTAGAGGAAACAAATCCCTTACAGGAAACAACCAGGCCCTTTGGGTAATTGACGGGGTGCCAATTGACAACTCAAATTCAAATGCATCTTCTCAGCAAGTAGGGGGCGGAGGTTACGATTATGGTAACAATGCATCAGACATTAACCAAGAAGACATTGAAAGCATTAACATCCTTAAAGGAGCTGCTGCAACAGCACTTTACGGATCAAGAGCTGCAAATGGTGTTGTAATGGTAACAACAAAAAAAGGAAAGTCAAATGACAATAAAATAGGATTTTCTTTCTCAAGCGGATTCACAAATGGAAGTATCGATAAATCAACTTTTCCTACCTACCAAAACAGATACGGCTCAGGATATGGTTTTGGATCCTCATTTTTAGGAACCGGAACACCAGATACTGTAGACACATCAAATGATGCATCTGATGGAGACGCATTCAACAATCAGTTAGTATATCAATGGGATGCTTTTACACCATTTTCGCCAAATTATGGAAAAGCAACTCCATGGGCCGCGGCAAAAAATGGTCCTGTAACCTTCTTTAAAGATGCTCAAACCTTCGTTAACAGCATCTCTCTTGAAAAATCTACAGAAAGATCAAGCTTATCTATGAGCTATGTTAACACAAACCAAACAGGTATTCTGCCAAATAGTGAATTGAAAAAAAATCAGATAAGCGCAAGATTTAGCCAAAAAGTTACCGATAAACTTACCGCTAACGCTTACGCTTCGGTTACATTACAAAGCACAGTAGGTAGAAACTCTACTGGTTACAATGATAACATTATGAGTAACTTCAGACAATGGTGGCAAACTAACACTGATGTTCAAGCTCAAAAAGATGTTTATTTTGCATCAGGAGGCCAAAACATAACCTGGAACTGGAGCGACCCTACCTCCCCAGAAGGACTAGTACCGGCTTACTGGGATAACCCTTACTTTACACGTTATCAGAATTACTCATCTGACGACAGAACTCGTTTATTTAGCTACGCATCCTTAAACTACGAAATAACCCCATGGTTAAGTGCACTGGGAAGAGCTTCATTAGATACCTACAAACAACTTCAGGAAGAAAGAAGAGCAATTGGTTCCATTGCTTCAGGATTTGGCCTTTCTCCAGTTGATGAATCATCAGGATACCAAAGAAACGACATTAGCTTTCAAGAAATCAATTACGATTTTATGTTAAATTTCAATAAAAAATTCGGAGATGACATCAGCGTAAACGGAGTTCTTGGAACAAACATAAGAAGAAACGACAGAGACAATGTACTATCATCAACAGTTGGCGGATTAGTAGTACCTGGAATCTACGCTTTATCTAACTCGAAATTAGACTTACCATTCCCAAAAGAAGCAAAAATATCTTCAGGTGTTAACGGTATTTACGCTCAGGGATCTATTGGGTATCTTGACACTTATTTCTTAGATGCCTCTATCAGAAGAGACGTTTCATCTACACTACCAGACGACAACAACTCTTACGTATATCCAGCCGTTTCAGGATCTTTTTTATTCTCAAACGTAGTAAAAGCAAACTGGTTAAATCTAGGAAAATTCAGAGTTAACTATGCCGAAGTTGGTAACGACGCAGACGCATTGCAACTAAACAACACTTATACAAGAGTTTCTAATTTTCAAGGACAGCCTCTTTATACAAATTCATTATTACTTCCATTCCGTAGTATTAATAAAAATCCGGAACTTAAACCAGAAAGAACAAAATCATTCGAAGTTGGCTTAGAAGCAAGCATGCTAGACAGACGCTTAGGATTTGATATTACTTACTACAAAACAAACTCTGTTGATCAAATTGTATCTGCAGCAGTATCTTCTGCTTCCAGCTACACAAACGGACTTGTTAATGGTGGAAATATTGAAAACAAAGGTTTAGAACTTCAATTAAATGGTACTCCAATTAAAACAAAAGATTTTACCTGGGAAATTATCATTAACTGGTCAAACAACAGAAGTAAAGTAATTTCATTACCAAATGGACTTGACAACCTACAATTAGGATCTTTCCAAGGTGGGGTTACCGTTAATGCTGCTCCGGGAGAAGCTTATGGAGCCTTAAAAGGAACGGATTATGTTTACACAAACGGACAACCAACTGTAGACCAAGCGACAGGAAAATATATGATTACTACTTCTTCAAGCAATGTAATTGGAAATATTACTCCAGATTGGATTGGTGGTGTTAGAAATAAATTCACATACAAAAATTTAACTTTCGGATTCTTAATTGATACTCAAAAAGGTGGAGATATTTTCTCTTTAGATATGTATTATGGTCTTGCTTCTGGATTATACAAAGAAACTGCCGTAGGAGATATCAGAGAAAATGGAGTTATACAGCCAGGTGTAGCACCAGACGGATCAGTTAATACCGTAAGAACAGAAGGTGGAACAATTGAAAACACTATGGGATATGGAGCAGCTCCAAACAAAGCTTTTATTTACGATGCTTCATTCGTAAAATTAAGAGAAGTATCAATCACATACAACTTCCCTAAAAAAATGTTCGAAAACACATTCTTAAGCTCTGCATCAGCAAGCCTTGTAGGATCGAATTTATGGATAATCAGTAAAAATCTACCATACGCAGATCCAGAAAGCGGATTGTCTTCAGGAAATAGCTCTAGAGGTTACTCAGTTGGATCACTTCCAACAACCAGAGATATTGGATTTAACTTAACATTCAAATTTTAATACCAAAAAAATGAAAAAATTAATATATGCTTTAGGAATTATGATTCTCACAGTTTCTTGTGATGATAGTAGCCTAACAGACTTAAATGTAGATGTCAAAAACCCTTCGGTAGTCCCAGCCAGCACTCTATTTACAAATGCAGAAAAAAACCTTACCGAACAACTTGTTAACACTAACGTAAATAGAAACATATTTAGATTAGTAAACCAGCAATGGACAGAAACTACATATCTGGACGAATCTACCTACAACTGGGTAACCCGTAAAATATCAGACAATCACTGGGACAGATTATACGCAGGAGCATTAGCTGATTTATCGCAAGCAAAAGCTTTTACAGAAAAAGAAGTAATAGACCCCACAGATCCCCAATTTGCAGAAAAAACTATCATCAAGAAAAATCAATTAATATTAATTGATATCCTGATGGTTTACACTTATCAAGTATTAGTAGACACTTTTGGCGATGTTCCTTATACAGAATCTTTAAAAGCAGCAGATAATTATCTACCTAAGTACGACAAAGCAATTGATATTTATAAAGATTTAATTGTTCGTCTTAACAATGATATTGCGGGTATAGACACTTCAAAACCTGCATTTGGTACTGCTGAAGTTATTTATAAAGACAACTTAAAAGCCTGGGTCAAATTTGCCAACAGCATTAAATTAAAATTAGGAGTAAATCTAAAAGCATCTGGACTAGAAGGCGCTATTGCTGACGCTACAATTATATCTGGAGCAGCAGGCGGATTTACATCAAATGCTGATAATGCAAAACTACCTTACATGTTAAATCTTCCTAACACAAATCCACTCTATGTTGATATGGTATTTTCCGGAAGAAATGATTTTGTTGTGGCAAAACCATTTGTCGATGCATTAGTAACACTAAATGACCCTAGAAAAACTCCATATTTCAGACCTACATATAAGGATCAGGATCCTGTTACAGAAGAACTGATAACAGTTACTGGTTACAGAGGAGGAATAGTAGGAACAAAAAATTCGCAATCCCGATTCACCCACGCAAGCGATAAAATTAAAGCTCCGGATTTCAGTGGTACTTTATTAGACTATGCCGAAGTAGAGTTTTTATTAGCTGAAGCTTCAGGAAGAGGAGTTGCAGTAGGAGGAACAATCGCTTCGCACTATGAAGCAGCAATCAGAGCTTCTATGCAAGACTGGGGGGTTTCAACAGCAGATGCAGACGCTTACCTAAGCCAACCTGCTGTTGCTTATGCTACAGCCGCAGGAACATGGCAGCAGAAAGTTGGAGAACAAGCCTGGTACGCTTTATTCAACAGGGGTTTTGAAGGATGGACATCTACCAGAAGACTAAATTTCCCGGTTTTAGCATTAGCTGCAAATGCAGACGCTGCAGCCGAAGGTCAGATACCTTCAAGAATGGCATATCCTATTAGAGAGCAAACATTAAATGCTACAAATTACAATGCCGCATCCACTTCAATTGGAGGTGATAAATTAAGCACTAAAATTTTCTGGGATAAGTAAAATAGTTATTCTAACATAATTTAACAAAAAACCACCCTTCAAAAAGGGTGGTTTTTTTGTGCAAAAGTTATAAAAAAAAGAATAATAACCACTATTTTCTTAAATTTAACATTTTAGACAATCACATTATTTTTCATTATTATCATATTTGAAGCAAAAAAATACGAATTTACAATTTACACATCTTTTTTAACTATAAAAAAACAATATCTTATAGTAAAATCATAATTTAACTAAAAAAAAAGCTTTTTATATTAGGTAGATTAACAAATTATTAAGATTTTTGTCGGACTAATTCAAAATATTTAAAAATGAAACTAAAGTTCAATGGATTCTTAGTGCTTTTATTAGTACTAATTGCGCAACTTACTTTCGCGCAAGAAAGAGTTGTTTCTGGAACTGTTTCCGACAATACAGGAATGCCTTTACCAGGTGTTAGTGTATTAGTTAAAGGAACAAAAACAGCAACACAAACTGATTTTGATGGAAAATACTCTATCAAAGCAGCACCAAACCAAGTATTAATCTTCAGCTACATTGGGATGAAAGCCCAAGAAGTTCTAGCAAGTTCTTCTAGCGTTAATGCGAAACTAAACAATGATTCAGTAGAACTGGAAAGTGTAGTAGTAACTGCATTAGGTATTAAAAAGGAGAAAAAAGCATTAGGATATGCTACTCAAGAGGTTAAAGCGACAGAATTAACAAGAGGAAACAACAACAGCTTAGCTGGTGCTCTTCAAGGAAAATTAGCAGGGGTTCAAATTACTCCTTCTAGTGGTGCTCCTGGAGCTTCTTCTCAAATTGTTATTCGTGGTGCTCGTTCATTCACAGGAAACAACACTCCTTTGTATGTAATTGATGGTATGCCAGTAGCATCTCAGGCTGATTACAGCACTGGAAACAGTGTAACTGGATCAGATCTTGCTAACAGAGCAGTTGATATTGATCCAAATGATATTGAATCAATCAACATCCTTAAAGGACAAGCTGCATCAGCAATTTACGGACTTAGAGCTTCAAATGGTGTAGTAGTAATTACTACAAAAAGTGGTAGAGGAGCTTCTAAAAGCGGAAAACCTACAATAAGCTTCAATAGCTCTATAACTGCAGATGATATCTCTAGAAAGATTAATTATCAAGATGAATATGCACAAGGATCAGGTGGGGTATACAATCCTACAAGTTCATTATCTTGGGGTTCTAAAATTTCTGAGTTACCAAACAACCCAACATACGGGGGTAACGTTCCAAATGCTTTAAACGGAATGAATGCAGGAGCTCATCCTGGTCAATATTACGTACCACAAAGAGTTACAGCAGGTTTAGACCCATGGGTTTCTCCTAAGGTATATGACAATTTCGGTGATTTCTTTAAAACAGGAATAACAGTTAACAACTCTTTCAACATAACACAAGCTACTGACAAAAGTAATTATGCGTTTGCTTTAGGTTCATCTAACCAGGATGGTTTTATTCCTGCAACCGGTATGGATCGTTACAATGCAAAAGCAGCATTTAGTACAAAATTGGGAGACGAATGGAAAACTGGGTTCGTAGGTAACTACATCAACACTAAAATCACAAAAGCTACAGGTGCAAATGATTCATCTGTTGCAGGTGCATTCGCAAGTCCAATAAGCTATGATTTAAAAGGAAATGGTTTCGCAAGTCCAACAGATCCTTACAAACAAATTTATTACAGACCTACAGGATTTAACAATCCTTACTGGGCAGCTAAAAACAATATATTTGACGAGCAAACTGACCGTTTTTTCGGAAATACATATGTTGAATTCGCACCAACTATCTCAGCGAACGACCAACATAAATTAACTTTCCGTTACCAACTTGGTGCTGATACTTATACTACTAATTATAGAGACATCCAAGAATACGGAAATGCACAAACTACAGCAGGACATTTAGAAATCTACGGAATTTCATCTAGAACAGTAAATTCATTATTCACAGTTAATTATGAATATAAAATTTCAGACGACTTAAACTTAACAGCTTTGGTTGGTAATGAGATTAACGATAGATACAACAAATCGTACAGCATGACAGGAAATAACCTTAATTATGGTGGTTTTCCTAATTTATCAAATACACAACAAACAGTTGCTACAGATAACATTGCTAAAAACAGAACTTTCGGTTTATTTGGAAACGTGAATCTTGCATACAAAAACTTTATATTCTTAGGTGGTACAGTAAGAAACGATATTGTATCTTCAATGCCAAGAGATAACCGTTCATTTGTATACCCATCAGTATCATTAGGTGTTGTATTAACTGAACTAGAAGGTTTAAAAGGAAACTCTACGCTATCTTTTGCTAAACTTAGAGCATCTTGGGCTGAAGTAGGTCAAGCAGGATCTTATTTAGACAATTACTACTCTGTACCTAACTACTCAGGTGGTTTCTGGGCAAACTCTCCGGTAAATTACCCACTTGGAGGTGTAAATTCATACATACCAAACAATGTACAGTATGATCCAAACTTAAAACCTCAAAATACAAGATCTTATGAATTAGGTGGTGAGGTAAGATTATTTAAAGATCGTGTAAGTATCGATTATACTTACTCTAGACAAAATGTAATTGATCAAATCTTCCAAGTACCATTAGCAGGTTCTACAGGAGCTGCAACTTTAGTAATGAATGGTGGAAAAATCCATACTAACAGTCATGAATTGATCGTAAGCGTTACACCAATTAGAACTAACGATTTTGAATGGACAGTATCTGCAAACTATACTCAAATTGATAACTTTGTAGACGAATTAAAAGAAGGTGTGCCAAATATTTTCTTAGGAGGATTTACAACTCCACAAATTAGAGCTAGTATTGGAGAGCGTTTCCCGGTAATTTACGGACAGGCATTTGCAAGAGATGCTAATGGAAATATTCTAGTTGATGCTAATGGATTAGCTGTAGCTGGAGAAACCAAATCACTTGGAGAAGTAGCACCTAAATTCAACCTAGGAGGAACAACTACTTTCAGATACAAAAAAATAACTCTTGCAGCTACTTTTGACTGGAAAAACGGAGGAAAAATGTACAGCGGAACAAACTCATTGTTAGATACTTATGGATTAAGTGCTAAAACAGGAAACCGTGACGAACTATTAGTTCAAGAAGGAGTAACAGCAGATGGACAGCCAAACACAAAAGCTGCTACTAAAGAAGCTACTTACAACAGATATTCAAATATTGCAGAAACTGCAGTATATGATGCTTCTTTCGTAAAACTTAGAGAATTATCTTTAGGATATACTCTTCCTCAATTTTCTACAGGATTCGACATACGTGTTACTGCATTCGCAAGAAATATTTTATTATGGGCTAAAATGCCAAACTTAGATCCAGAATCATCTCAAGGAAACAATAATATGGCTGGAGGTTTTGAAAGATTATCTGTTCCACAAACAACAAGTATTGGATTTGGAATGAATCTAACAATTAATTAATATAATTCAAAAAAATCATGAAAAAATATAAAGTCATCTTACTTTTGGTGATTGCGTCACTTTCATTAAATTCTTGTTCAGAGGATAAAATGGACGAAATCAACAAAAACGTAAACGATCCACTAGATGTGCCAACTCGTTTTGCCATCACCGACGCTATGACAAGTACTGCATTTAGCAATACTGGTTCAGACCTATCTTTCTACACTGGTGTTTATGTAGAATTAAACGCAGGTGGTTTTGGTCAAATGTACAATGCAGAGACGAGAAATGGGGAGCCTAAAAACCAGACTACTTTTAACAACTCTTGGAACAGTATATATCAAACAATGTACAACCTAAAGTTGATAATAAACAAATGTACAACTGGTGAAGAAAAAGGTAACACGGCAACATTAGGTGCTGCACAAGTTCTATACGCATACAATTTAGCTTTGCTAACAGATATGTTTGGAGACGTTCCTTTTACTGAGGCTTTTCAACCTGGAGTAATTTTTACACCTAAATTAGACCGTCAGGAAGACCTTTATAAAATTGTTTTCGCAACTCTGGAAGATGCGATTGTTAATTTAGGAAAAACATCAACTTATGCATCTTTAGGATCTCAGGATTTAATATACGGAGGAGACAATGCTAAATGGATAAAAGCAGCTAATGGTTTATTAGCTCGTTACACACTTCGTCTTTCTTTTAAAAATCCTGATTATGCAAAAGTATTGACTTACGTAAGTAAGTCTTTTACAAGCAAAAGTGAAGAATTTAAAATGAAAAATGCGAATATCCCGAATCCTTATTTCCAATTCGATAATGATAGAGGTTATTTATTTGCGAGCAAAAGTTTACATGATAAATTACTTACAAAAACTGGTGATCCACGTACTACAGGTTATTTTGAACCTATAAGAAAATCATCTGGTGCACCTCTTACTTACGAGTTTTTCATCAATGGTGTTAGTCTTCAAAGTCAAAACTACTCGTATTCAGCATTATTAGATGCAAGTAATCCGATATTTATGTTAAGCTACCACGAACTATTGTTCATTAAAGCAGAAGCAGAAGCAAGAAACTCAGCTGCTGTTACAAGCACAGCTAGTTTGACTGCTGCAGTAAATGCTGCTTTCAATAAAGATGAAGCAACTAATTTTTCAACTACAAATGCAACAACTTATGTTGCTGGATTGGGTATTGTAACTAATGCTGATTTATTAAAAGAAATTGCTGTACAAAAATACCTTTCTTTCTACGAAAACGAATCTGCTGAAGCATACAATGATTACAGACGTTTATTAGCTATGTACGGTTCTGCAGCTGCACATCCAATTCAATTGGCAAACCCATTGAATACAACTCAATTCCCACTTAGATTGCCTTATGGTGATTCTGATGTATCTGCAAACAGTAATGTTAAAGCAGCATTTGGAGATGGAAATTATGTTTATACAGAAAAAGTTTGGTGGGCTGGAGGTACTAGATAATAGTATTCTTTAAATCTAAAAACAACTTCAAAAAAGGGCACTTATCTTATGATGAGTGCCCTTTTTACTTTTAGAGATTTCAACAAAACCTTTTGTCAAAATATAAAACGATTACTTATGTCACTCTCTTTTCAGAGTGATTTTTTTTTGCAAACATTATCCCTATATTTGTCCCATGGAAAAAGAACATCAAATATTTGGAATTAGAGCCATTATAGAAGCAATTCAAGCAGGTAAAGAAGTCGATAAGGTATTTATACAAAAAGAGATTTCAGGAGAATTAATGAAAGATTTAATGAAGGTGATGAAACGCGCTAACATTAATTTCTCTTATGTACCTGTAGAAAAATTAAATCGATTAACTCCAAATAATCACCAGGGAGCAGTTGCAACCATCTCCCCTATTGGTTTTATAGAACTGGAACATTTAGTTGAATCAACCATTGCATCTGGAACTAAACCTTTATTTTTAATATTAGATCAGATTTCTGATGCCCGTAATTTTGGAGCTATCATAAGAACAGCAGAATGTACTGGTGTAAACGGAATCATTGTACAAAAATCTGGTTCTGCCCCAGTAAATGGAGACACCGTTAAAACATCAGCAGGGGCTGTATTTAATGTGCCTATTTGTAAAGTTGAACATATCAAAGATGCTATTTTCTATCTTCAGGGATCAGGTATCAAAACTGTTGCCGCAACTGAAAAAACAGATCAGAATATATATGACGTTACATTAAATGAACCTCTAGCTATTATTATGGGATCTGAAGAAAGAGGAATAAACCCTTCTGTACTTAAAATCGTTGACGAAAAAGCAAAACTACCAATGTTTGGATCAATAGGATCTCTAAACGTTTCTGTAGCTTGTGGCGCATTTTTATACGAGACTGTTAGACAAAGAAGCTAAATAGTATTGAGGAATTAGGTGGACAAATAAATATAATAATTGATGTCTTTAAACCCTAATCACAAAACACCATCCAAAGAAAACCGGTTTAATACTTGTAATTGTATTGATTACAAGTATTAAATACGGACAAACTACTACATACAACCAATTTTGGAATGAAATTCAATTTAACAGGACGATCAACGAAAAATGGTCGGCTGAATTAAATCTTGGGGCTCTTTATAGCAGCACAGAATCTTCTTCTAATATTTTTCAACAAAACATACAGCGTTCTGCACGAGTTTGGGGACATTATTACTTTTCTCCCCGGTGGAAATTTTCATCTTTCATTGCTCACAATTATAATAAAGATGTTCCGGAAATTGGTCATTTTAAATCTCCCAAAGTTAGATTTGCTTTACAAGGAATTTACTATTTTCACAAAACAGGTTACACCTTAAGTACCCGAATGAGAATGGAATTGAGACATATGCGAAATGAAGAGAAAGACTATGATAATGTTAGATATCGCCAACAAATAAATTACATTCAACCTATAAACAGTAAAGTTTTAAGAGAAAGTGTTGTTTATGCAATTGCTTCAGATGAGCTCTCCTTTAAATCGGGAACAAAAGTAACAGGCCTTAGCTTCTTTGACAACCGGCTAAATCTTGGTGCAGGATATTTATTTAATGACGACATACAAGTCGAAGTAACTTACGCCAACCAATACCTACTCAGGGACGAGGAAAATCAAATTGTGAATGTGGCGTCTTTGACTGTTACTTTTAATAATCTATTTAAAAACTTGAATAAAAAGTTACATCATAAAAACGAAGCTTCAAGTGAAGATTAGTACTTTTTATTTATCATATTTTTTCAAAAAACAAGCCAGCTGTTTTACTGTAGCACCTTTATGTAATTTGAAATCATAATTACGAACAAACTCTGTTCCTTCCATATTAATTTCAGCTACGACAGCTTCAAACTTAGAAAAAGCTTCAATATCTTTTTGATCTATTAAATAAAGCACTTGCATCACTGAATCGCTATTGCTGTACTAAGCACAGTAATGTCTTCGTTTATAAATATTTTTAACCGAAGATGAATCCCTAAATCATCTTTAATTTTAACGCCATCTTTTTTAGCAGGAAATGGCGAAGGCTGCAGCGCTATAAAAAAATGTTCTTTATCTGTTACAATATTAATTTTTAATGATTTTGATATTGTGGTATAAAAATTGGCTGGCTCTAAATAGTATGTCACAGTACCATCAGCAAGCACTCGATTCTTTATATCGCATTGCGCATGGTTTTTTGAACTAATTAAGAGTAATAAAAAAACAAGTGTAAAGTTTATTTTTTCTCATTACACATTAATTGAAATTAGAATATAAGCAAAATAGTCATTTAAATGAATTCAAATCTTGCACTTTACATTTTATCCTCTGATTCTGTTTTGGTTACAGTATAATTAACTGAAACATCAGAATTATAATAAGTCGAAAAATACTCCGGTTCTTCTTCTGGTGTTTCAGTATTTACGAAATTTCCATTTTCATCAAAATGTTTCATAAACGCATCTTCTTCAGGATTAAAATCAGGCTTTTGCCATTCGTAAACAATTGGCTTCGTATATTCTGGTGTTTTATAGATCAAAGACATCCCAAATCCGGTAATAAAGCCAGCCAAATGGCCTTCCCAGGAAATTGTCTTATCTACATCGGGAAAAACATACCAAATCATTCCGCCATAAAGTAAAATTACCGATAATGAAAGTGCTACTAAGCGATAATAACGAGTTTGAATTCCTTTAAAAAAAATAAAACTAACCAAAACATAAATCAATCCACTTGCACCAATATGATAATTTTCACGACCAATAACCCAAGTTATTAAACCAGAAAATAAAATCCCGAAAGCAATAACAGCAAAAGATTGTTTGGGATAAAAAAACTGCATAGCCGCCAATAATACAAGTAGCGGGATAGAATTATTATATAAATGATCTAGATTTTCATGAATAAAAGGACTAAACAAAACACCTTGTAAACCTGAAAAGTCACGTGGATAAATACCATGTTGATAAAAATCAAAATCGAAGCGGATTTGCATCCAATAAACAATCCACAAAAAAAGAACAAACAAAACAGGAAGACCAATAACGGCATTCGAAAATTTAAATTGGTTATCATTCATTATTTTTGGAAATAAAGTTAAAAAGACAATATCAAAAAACTATCCAATTACAATTTACTGATAATTTGTCAGCTAAAGCCTTTATGCCCTTTGTTATGATTTGTAACCCTTTTTTAACTATGAAATTAAAATTGAAATAGTAATTTTACAGAATGGAAGCACCTTTAGCCGAGCGTATTCGCCCACAGCAATTAGAAGATTACATTAGTCAAAGTCATTTGGTTGGACCAAACGGTTCGCTAACGCAACAAATTTCGAAAGGAATTATTCCGTCATTGATATTTTGGGGGCCTCCGGGTACAGGAAAAACAACCTTGGCCCAAATTATTGCTCAGGAATCAAAGCGCCCATTTTACATCTTGAGCGCTATAAATTCGGGCGTAAAAGATATTCGTGATGTAATTGAAAAAGCCAAACAAAGCGGCGGATTGTTTACTGCAAAAAATCCTATTTTATTTATTGATGAGATTCACCGATTTAGTAAATCCCAACAAGACTCACTTTTGGCAGCAGTGGAAAAAGGATGGATTACACTTATTGGTGCGACGACAGAGAATCCGAGTTTTGAAGTTATTCCTGCATTATTGTCACGTTGCCAGGTCTATATACTAAATGCCTTTACAAAAGCAGATCTTGAAGCTTTATTACATCGTGCCGTGAAAACAGATACTTATCTGGCTTCCAAAAGTATCACACTAAAAGAAACAGAAGCTTTGCTCCGACTTTCTGGCGGAGACGGAAGAAAATTATTGAACATTTTTGAACTTGTCGTAAATGCTTCATCCGGTGATGAAATAATTATTACAAACGATCGGGTTTTCGAACTGGTTCAGCAAAATACTGTTTTGTATGACAAAAGTGGCGAGCAACATTATGATATTGTTTCGGCCTTTATAAAATCAATACGAGGCAGTGATCCAAATGGAGCGGTTTATTGGCTGGCAAGAATGATTGAAGGTGGTGAAGATGTAAAATTTATTGCCAGAAGGATGCTTATTTTATCTAGTGAGGATATCGGTAATGCGAATCCAACGGCTTTTATAATGGCCAATAACACTTTTCAGGCCGTAACTACAATTGGTTATCCTGAAAGCCGAATTATATTAAGCCAATGTGCTATTTATTTGGCAACCTCGCCAAAAAGCAATGCGTCTTATATGGCTATTGGCAATGCACAGCAATTGGTAAAACAAACAGGAGACTTGCCTGTTCCTATTCATTTAAGAAATGCACCTACCAAACTTATGAAAGAATTAGGTTATGGTGATGATTATAAATATTCGCACGATTATGCTAATAATTTTGCAGAACAGGAATTTTTACCTGACGCCATAAAAAAAACGGTTCTTTATAATCCGGGAAACAATTCAAGAGAGAATAGCAACCGCGAATTTTTAAAGAACCGTTGGAAAGATAAATACGGGTATTAAACCGTATTTTATTTTTAGAATTTCACTACCACTTTTTCAGATATTAATTGATCATTTTTGTAATACTCAAAAAACCATTGATTGTCTTTTGCATTTAATGATCCCTGAATACCATCTTTTATCGCAATAAATGAATCCGGACGAGATGTTTTTAACAACTTCATTACTACTTTAGGAGTTTTGTCAATTAACTGATATCCGTTTTCTGTTGGTTGGGCATATAATAAGTTCGGGTCTGTGATATCTGCAACTGGAGCCGATACAACTACTGATGCTGCGACATTTTGAGGAGTTGCAGGAACCGAAGCAGTAACTTTTGCTGTATTAGCATTTGTTCCGTTATATTTATAATTCAGCGCATTTATAGAAACAAACGCCAACTCAAGACTTTCTCTGTAGGCAGATTCATATTCTTTCTCTTTGCTTTTCCCTACTTGTGAAGTATAAATAACCTTTCCGTAACAATCTCTAAATTCTAAATAAAGTTTAGTTATTAAAAATCCATTATCTCTTTTTACATCAACATATAATAGATCACAACGATCAGCAAATCCTGCAGGAAGTTGTTCATTAGCATAAAAAGCCTGAAAACCGGCTTTTACTAAATTTGCCTTAGTCATCGTTGATAACCTATATTGATTTTCTGTTTTAAGAAAATCATATTTTAAAGGTACAATAACTGCTTTGTAATCATTAACACTTTGTGAAAATCCAATCACTGAGGTAAGAAGTGCTATCAACAAAAATTTAATTCTCATAATTATAAATATTTTTTAAGTTCTAATAAATGGTTTATTTGTTTTATGTTTTCCGGGGCTGTAATTTTTTTGTCATTAAAAAAGATAGCATCCAGACCAGCATTTAAAGCCCCATTGACATCGGCGTCAAGGCAATCACCAATCATTATACTATTCTCTTTTGATGCTTTAGCAAAATTTACAGCATAATCAAAGATAATACTATTTGGCTTTTTTACGCCCGCCAATTCAGAATTTGTTATAGTCTCGAAATATCCAGAAAGTAAGGCATTATTAATTTTCTTATCCTGAACATTGGCAAAACCATTGGTAATGATATGTAGTCTGTACTTTGGTCGCAAGTATTCTAAAACTTCAATTGCACCATCAAAGAGATGGTTATTATCAGTTAAAAACTCTATATAATCATTTGCAATTTGATTGATATTTTCATCAGAAATCTCAATATTCAAAGCATCAAAAGAAAACTTTAATCTATTGTAGCGTAATTCTAAGTGTGTAATTTTATCGTTTTGATAAAGCTTCCAGCATTCCTGATTTATAGGAGCGTATTTTTCTATAAAATCCTGTATTTTAATTTCAGGAAATCTGTTCTTAAAAATTCGATCAAAAGCCATCTCTGAGTTCTTATCAAAATCCCAAAGGGTATGATCTAAATCAAAAAAAACATCGGTAATATTTGTGTTCATCTGTTAAAAAATTCCTTCATCTACAAAACTATAATATTTTGTTTCAGTAATAATCAAATGATCTAAAACTTTAACATCTAAACTCTCACCTGCCCCTTTTAGTTTTTTTGTAATTTCTTTGTCTGCCTTACTGGGCTCTAAGTTACCTGAGGGATGATTATGACACAAAATCAGGCCTGTAGCGCCATTTTTAGTGCTAATTTTAATACAAGACACACATCAACAATTGTTCCTGTCATTCCCCCTTTACTAGGTTGGGATTTAGAAATCATCTTATTGGAATTATTAAGAAAAAGCACCCAAAATTCTTCATGTACTAATTCACCAATAATAGGGTGCATCATTTCGAATATTTTTTTACTAGAAGTAACTTTTATTAAATAAACCTCATCTTCGGCCCTTCTGCGGCGACCCAGCTCCAATGCGGCATAATTGTAATTGCCTTGGACTCTCCTATTCCTTTATAATTAACTAATTGCGAAACAGACATTTTACCTAACGCGTTCAAACTATCGACACTGGATAAAATTCTTTTGCTTAAAGCTACAGCAGACTCATTTCGACTTCCCGAACCAATTAAAATAGCAATTAATTCAGCGTTGCTCAAAGCCTCTTTACCTTTAAGCATTAATTTTTCACGAGGACGATCTTCTTCTGACCATTCTGAGATTCGGAAAAAAGTAGCGTCCATTTATTGTAATGTATTAATTGATTTGCTCATGTAAATACTATTTAACAACCCCACATATGGTTCGTAATTTTCTACAATTTCAAAACCTGCCTTTTGGTACAAACTAATCGCTTCTGTTTGCTTGTACAGCGTTTCTAAAATAATCACTTCAAAACCCTGGTCTATAGCTTCTTTTTCCAGTCGCAATTTCGATTGGCTTTATATTAATTATTTCACATTGAAGTGTATAATCTTTTTTATCCCCCAAAAACCTTCTTTGGTGTACAAAACCAATTTCTTCTTTTTGACCTCGTCGTTATCCAAATTTTTTAATTCACCAATAACTGCCGAATCATAACCATTAAACTTACTAAGGCTAAAGTTACCATTTTGCATTGTTGCATCATGATATTCAATCCTTGAAAATCGATTGATGCTATTTCTCCCTCCAGTTCCGTAAATAAATCTGTCGATGCTATAAAATTGTATTACTGTTGACTTATCCTTAACAGAATAATCCATTAAAGACTTATAAATAATATCAGATACTGTTCCAAAACTAAGAAAAGAAATCATGATGCCCATTAATAACAAAAGCAAAAAACAGCCAATCTTATCAAGGATTGATGTAGTATCTGAATAATATTTAACAAAAGAATTAAACTTAAAATAAAAGAAAATCATCCCCAGTAGCATGGGTAGATAAATAAATGTTATATGACAAAGAATTCCCTCATTTAGATACTGGTTATACCAGAAAAGCCAATTTAAAATTCCGAAAACAGAAAAACCAACTAATAACTTATACAGTTTTTTATCACTACGTTTTATTTCATTTTTTAACTGTCTTTTTCTTTGTTTTAATTCATTAGTCCTTCTATCCATTTCATATAAAACTACTCAATTAAACCTTTTACATCATCAAAGTTTAATCCTCCGTAATTTCCTGAACTCATCAATAACAAAGCAGAATTATCAAGATTTAAATTAAATAAATATTCTTTGAACTCAGCCGGGTTTGTATAAATAACTAAATCTTTTCGATTGAAAGCTGTTGCAATTTGTTCATAGGTTACCTCTTCTAATTGCTTAATTTTTACAGCATCCGGAGAATAGAAAACTACAGCAACATCTGCATATTCTAAAGCTCCTTCATATTCTTTTAAAAATTCGGCATTTAAACTACTATAAGTATGCAATTCCAGACAAGCTACCAAAGTCCTGTTTGGGTACTGCTCTTTTACTGCTTTTGTGGTTGCAGCCACTTTACTAGGAGAATGTGCAAAATCTTTATAGGCCACTTTTCCTTTTCCTTCAGCAATTTTTTCTAAACGTTTCGATGCGCCTTTAAAACTTGCAATTGCTTCATAGAAATCAGCTTCGTCTACGCCCATGTTTTGGCAAATCCATTTTGCTCCAGCCAGATTATTCAAGTTGTGTGCACCAAAAACTTCGATTGGCATATCGCCTTCCGGAGTTTCTAATAAAGTAACTCCATCATTTACACTATATTTTGGAGTTGCATAAGCCAATTTACGAATAGGGTTTGTAGCGGCTTCAGCAACACGCTTTACTTCGGGGTCCTCTTCGTTATAAACCAGGATTCCTCCATTAGTAATTTTAGCTATGAAAATTTCGAATTGCTCGACATAATTTTCATAGGTTGGAAAAACATTGATATGATCCCAGGCAATTCCTGAAATTAAAGCAATATTTGGTTGATACAAATGAAATTTTGGACGTCTGTCTATAGGAGATGATAAATACTCATCGCCTTCCAGAACCATAAAGTCATTTTCTTCTGTAAGATGCACCATAGTATCAAAACCTTCAAGCTGTGCTCCTACCATATAATCAACTTCGATATTATGATAATGCATAACGTGCAAAATCATCGAAGTAATAGTTGTCTTTCCGTGAGAACCTCCAATAACAACACGCGTTTTATTTTTAGACTGCTCGTATAAAAACTCCGGATATGAGTAAATTTTCAATCCTAATTCCTGCGCTTTTAGCAATTCCGGATTATCCGCTTTTGCATGCATTCCTAAAATTATAGCATCAATATCGGCGGTTATTTTTTCAGGAAACCAACCTAATTCAGCAGGTAAAATTCCCTTTTTTTCTAATCTTGATTTTGATGGTTCAAAAATAGCATCATCACTACCTGTTACCTGATATCCTTTGTTATGCAATGCTAATGCTAAATTGTGCATGGCACTTCCGCCAATGGCGATGAAATGTGTTTTCATTTAAATTCCAATTTTTTAATTCCAAATTCCAATTAAACAGAATTCAATTTTGATCTTATTAAGCTTCAAATTTTTGTTTTAATTCTCTAGCTTTTTTAGTGTCTTTTAGATTATTCAAATATAAATTATATAATTTTTGAAACGTGGTTTTTGATTTACCAATTTCATGAGCCTTTATAAAGTTTTTTTCGGCTGCAGCATATCTCTTAAAATAAACATCTATTCTTCCTCTTGATAAATAACCATCAACGGGCGATAATTGCGCTAACTGATTTGAATATAAAATCGCTTTTGATTCGCTTCCGCCAAAAATTCCCGGCAACTGCAAGTATATTTCGATTAATGCCCATCTGGCCGGAATGTGTTTAGGGTCTAAAACAATAGCTTTTTCGAATGATTCTTTCATTTCACCAACCATTCCCAAAGCTTTTAACCTACTCACTTCCATAGCCCGCATGGCCAGACAGCCTCCATATTTATAAAAATAATCAGCTTCTGTAGGCTTTAATTCTTTCAGTTTTTTGAAATATTCGGCACCTTTTACCCATGATCTTTGATGAGCAGCAATTTCTCCCAAATACTCAATTGTTTTTACATCTAAAGGTTTGCTTTTTAAAACTCCTTCAAAAACAACCTGGGCTTCATCATATTTTTTTGCATGATATAGCTTTTCTGCTTTTTCAAAATTAGATTGTGACCAAATAAAAATTGGTACAAATAAAAAAAAGAGAAGCAGTTTTTTCATGTTTCAAAAATAGGGAAATATAAAACGTAACATTTGGTTTTGAAGATAAATTAGTAATTTGTACGAAATTTATTTTATCTGCATCCCAACCTTTATCAAAAAACTACTCTCTATATTCTAAAACTTACTTATGAAAAATATATTATTTATTTTCTTATTGTTCTCAACGGTCTTATTTGCGCAACAAAATGATAAAAACTGGGCTAAAGTTATTGACTTTGAAAACGAAGGGAAAGTTAAATCAGCGAATGAAATAGTTGATAAAATTTACAAAAAAGCAGTTTCGAATAAAGATGAAGCACAAATGATAAAAAGCTTTTTTTATCAATCTAAATATTTGCAGGTCCTTGATGAAAATGCACAAACCAAAATTTTAAACAATCTTAAAACAGATATCAATAGTGTTTCTATACCATCAAAAGCCATTTTGAATTTGGTTTATGCTCAATGTTTGAATAATTATTTAAACCGAAATAATTACAAACTTAAAAGCAGAACCAACACAACTGATCCTGACAGCGATTTTTTGACCTGGACAGAAAATAATTTTATTGCTCAAATTAATAATACTTTAAGCAAAACATTAGAAAATGAAGCAATCTTAAACAATAAATCACTAACAAAATATGAGGCGATTTTTGATTATCCTACTTTAGAAAAATTCACAAAGCAAACTTTGTATGATTATGTTATTAAGGAAAACATAACCATTTATACCTCAAAAATCCGTCAATGGGAGATTCAAAAAAATGATTTTATATCTATTAAAGAGCAACTTTTAGGAAATTCAAATGATTTTACAGAATTGAATTTTGATTTTGTATCTAATGAAAATTTACGCTTGCTTTTGAAATTATACCAAAAACAAGAAAAAAACAATCCATCTACAGAACATCAATGGGAACGCATACAATTTTCCATAACCAATTTAGTAGATACGGAAGACAGTTATTTTTCGTTATTAAATAAACTACAAAAAAACACAACCGATGATTTATTAATTCAAAAAATACATTTGGAAAAAGCTGCTTTTTTAATTCAAAAAGCATCAAAAAAAACTCATCCGGATTACAATATTAAGGCACTTGCAACTTTAGACAGTATTATAAAGGTTAACAATCGATCTAATGCATACAAATTAGCTATACAAAAAAAAGAAAACATTTTATACAAAAGCATACAAGCTCAACTTCAGCAATACACTTATGCAAACGAAAATACCAGAGCTTTACTTCGTTATAAAAATGTAGAAAGATTAAAAATCTCATTTTATAAAATCAATCAGAATCAGCTTAATGAATTTAAAAAATCAAATTATAAAAAAGATAGTTTGGGGAATTCTATTGTCGAAAAATCACAACCTCTCAAAAGTACAACTTACCCACTTTTAGATAAAAAAGATTTTTTCGAATATACCACAGAGGTTCTTTTACCGCAATTAGAAAAAGGTTCTTATTTGGTTTATTTTGAAAGTGACTCAGATTTAAAAGATAAAAAAGCATTTTCTTATGAAACCCTTTCCGTTTCAAACTTATCTGTCTTGGCATCTCAAACAGCATCAAAAGAAACATATCAGGTTCTTTATCGAAAAACCGGAAAACCAGTAGAAAATGTAACTATTAAATCTCCATCATTTTCTATTAAAACCGATAATAACGGAATAGCTATCAATAGTCAAAAACTCAACAACTATAATTATGAAAATTTAATTGTATCGACAGAAAATGACACACTTTCAATAAATAAAAATTACATCAATTATAACTCTGAATATCTGGCAAAGAATAATAAAAACGATCAGGATTCAGATGGTAAAGTAGAATTCTATCTCGACCGTGCTATTTATCGTCCCGGACAAACTGTTTATTACAAAGGAATCGCATTTTATAAAAAAGAAAATAAAAACGTAATATCGCCCAATACTTCTTTCAAAATTATTGTAGAAGATGTCAATGACAAAAGCTTCAAAGAATTTGAAATTACAACAAATGAATTTGGTTCTTTCTCCGGCGAATTTGACTTACCAAAAACCGGACTTACAGGTAGTTTCAAAATCAAAGCTGAAGAACCAATTGATTATGAAAAAGATATCATCTACGACAAAGAAGAAGATGACCATCCATTTTGGGATCATGTAGATCTTCAAAATTCAGAACTCGCATTTATAGTCGAAGAATACAAACGTCCTAAATTTGAAGTGACTTTTGATCCTAAAAAAGAAAGTTTTCAGGTTAACCAACCGATTAAAATAAAAGGAACAGCCAAAGCATTTGCAGGAAGCAACATTTCTGATGCCAAAGTAACTTACACAGTAACCCGATATACAAGTTATTATAGAAATTATTATGCGCAGGACAATAATGAAATTATAGCATCTGGCGAAACTAAAACCGATGCTTCAGGTAAGTTCATTATTGATTTTGTTGCCTTACCTTCTAAAAACAGTAAAAAAGATCAACTACCTGTTTTCAATTATAGTATAAAAGCCAATGTAACCGATATTAATGGTGAGAGCCACGACACAGAAACTACTGTAAAAGTAGGTTATCATGATTTAGTTCTTACCGCCTCTATTTCTGCTGTAATAGAGACCAAAAACAAAAATCAAATCAAACTATCGAGCACGAATTTAAATGGTGAATTTTTAGCTGCCAAAGGCGAAATCAAGATCTATTATATAAGTCCATTTTCGAATAAATTTAAAGAGAGAGTATTTCCTCAACCTGAAATCAAAACGATATCTGATCAGGAATTCGAGAAATTATTTCCATATGAAAATAATAAAAACACAAAAGATAGTATCAGGGAAATTTTAGTGTTTACTAAAGATATAGATACTCAAAAAGACAAATCTCTGGCATTAGACTTTATTTCAAACTATAAATCCGGGAATTATAAAGTTGTTTTTTCAGCAAAAGATACTTTTAAAAATACAATCGAAAACGTTTTGAATTTTGAACTTATTCAAAGCAAAGACAAATTCGATACTAATAAATTATTAAAAATTAATCAAATAAATGCAGATCCTAAAAAAGATGGTTTTGTAACATTAAAAATTACATCGGTTATTCCTGAACTTTATATTATAACCACAGGAAATTATGAAGGTGAAATATTTTCGCAGGAAACTTATCATCTTCAAAACAACGAAATAACACTTAAAATTCCGATCAAAAAAGAATTTAAAGAAACACTAAATATTGGTTTTGAAAGTATATTCGAAAATGAAACTTTTAATAATGAGATCGAAGTAGCCTTAAAAGACACATCTTCAAAATTAGAATTCAGCGTAGAAAGTTTTAGAAACAAAATCCAACCCGCAAGCAGCGAAAACTGGTCCTTTAAACTGAACGCGATAAATACAAAAAAAGAGGCCGAAGTTTTAGCATCTATGTACGATAGCTCACTGGATCAATTCACGACAAAAAACTGGAATATCCTTGGTTTTTATGATTATAACAGCAACGAAAACAATAAAAAATCACGCTTAGGTTTTGATAAAATATATGCTTCTATAAGCAATCTAAACTCTTCATACAGACGTATAGAGCTTAATAACGAAACCACTAAACTAATGTGGTTTGGATTTGATTTTAATAATGACCAAAGAGCTTATTACATTCAAAAAGAATATCAAAAAGAACTGACTAAAAAACTGAAGAAACCTAAAAATGCAAAAATCATCTACGGATCAGTAACTGATACATCGAACCAACCTCTTCCAGGAGTTGCAATTACAATAAAAGGAACTCAAAGAAGCACATCATCAGATTTTGATGGTTATTTCGAAATTGAAGCCGCAACAACAGAAGAACTTGTTTTTAGTTATATTGGTTCAAAAAGCCAAACTATTTTAATAACGAATCAAAAAAATATCACTGTTGTTTTAGAGAACGACGCAAATGGTTTGGAAGAAGTTGTTGTTGTAGGATATGGCAAAACAACTAAGAGAAGTTTGACCACTGCTGCCACTGTAAAATTAAAATCTGTCAGTTCAGAAGTTGTTGAGGAAGATAATACTGTTTACAATACTGCTGCTCCACAAGCTCTAGCCGGAAGAGCTGGAGGAATCGTAATAAGAGGCAATAATAACATTGGCGAAACTCCTTTATATGTTGTAGATGGAGAAATTACGAACGATATAAAGAATATCAATCCAAACGATATTCTCTCGATAGATGTTTTAAAAGGACCAAAAGCCACAGCACTTTACGGAAGCAGAGGTTCAAACGGCGTAATCATCATCACAACCAAAAAAGCCTTAGAAGCCTTAAACCAAGTAAAAGCCAGAAAAAATCTTTCTGAAACGGCTTTCTTCCTTCCAAATTTAAGAACTGATTCTACAGGAAAAGTAAATTTTAATTTTACTTCTCCGGAAGCTTTAACCGCCTGGAAACTTCGTTTATTGGCACATAATAAAGATGCCGTTTCCGGTTATTTAGAAAAAAGTGTTATTACACAAAAGGAATTAATGGTTCTACCAAATTTCCCACGATTCTTTAGAGAAAAAGATACGATTGTGATCTCTGCCAAAATTTCGAATATAACAGATCAGGCAAAAACCGGTATCGCCATTTTACAATTTTTCGATGCCGTAACCATGCAGCCTATCGATGCCAAGATGCTAAACGCAAAAAACGTAAGAAACTTTACTGTTGGTGCTTTTGGCAACACAACGGCGACTTGGACCATTTATATTCCTGAAGGTTTACAAGGGGTTCAATATAAAATCCTGGCCAAGTCAGGTAATTTTTCTGATGGGGAAGAAAATATACTTCCGGTTTTAACTAATAATATGTTGGTGACTGAAAGTATTCCTATCTGGGTTCGCGAGAATGCTACTAAACAATATACGTTTGAGAATTTAAAAAACAATACTTCAACAACTTTAAAAAATCATCAGCTTACGTTTGAATACACATCGAATCCTTCATGGATTGCGATTCAGTCTTTGCCTTATTTAATGCAATATGAGCATGAATGTGCAGAACAGACTTTCGCCCGTTTTTATGCCAATGCCTTGGCTTCAGAAATCATTTCGAGCAATCCGAAAATCGCAACCATTTTTGAAAATTGGAGAAAGAACGGAAAACTGAATTCGAAATTAGAAGAAAACGAAGAACTAAAATCAATCATTCTGGCTGAAACTCCCTGGCTGAAAGATGCCGAAAGCGAAGATGAAAAGAAAAGGAATCTTGCCCTTTTGTTTGATTTAGAAAAAATGAAAACCTCACAGGAGGCCACTTTCGAAAAATTAAAACAAAAACAACTACCATCAGGAGGCTTTTCATGGTTTGGAGGAAGTTCTTAAAGCGAATATATTACACGCCATATTTTAGCCGGCTTAGGTCATTTATCAAAATTGAATAAATCTCAGGATAATGCTGCGAAAATTAATGCCATTGCCAAAACTGGTATTCCGTTTCTGGACAATAAATTTTTGGAATATTATAAGAACCAGACCAAAAACGTAAAAGCAACCAATAAGTTAATATGGGTAAATCCGTATTCTGATTTGCATTATCTGTATACCAGAAGTTTTTATTTAGATAAATATCCTCTTTCTGATACGCTGAAAAAAGCAACTAAATTGTATTTAGAAACGGCTAAAAAAGACTGGTTAAAATATTCTCTTTACGAAAAAGGACTGGCAGCTTTGACTTTAAACCGTTTTGGAGAAAATGAATCGGCTAAAAAAATCATAGAAAGCCTGAAAGAAACAGCATCCAACAACGAAGATTGGGGAATGTACTGGATTGCCAATAAAGCAGGTTATTATTGGTATCAGGCACCAATAGAAACTCACGCTTTATTGATTGAGGCTTTCGCCGAAGTGAATCACGATACCAGATCTGTAGATGCGATGAAAGTATGGCTATTAAAAAACAAGCAAACCAAAAACTGGCCAACTACAAAATCTACCACAGAAGCGGTTTATGCTTTATTGATGCAAGGCACTGATTGGCTGAGTGTGAAAGACAATACCATCATTAAAATTGGAAACGAAAAAATCCTAACCAAAAAATTAGCCGAGAACGAAAAAGAAGCTGAAACCGGTTACATTAAACTGAACTGGGAAGCAGATGAAATCAAAAAAGAAATGGCTTCTATAAAAATTGAAAACAAATCGAAAGTTCCTGGCTTTGGTGGCGTTTATTGGCAATATTTTGAAGATTTGGATAAAATTAAAAGTAACTCAGCTGCGGTATTATCTGTTTCAAAGGAATTATATCTAAAGAAAAATTCGATTAAAGGCGATCAATTAGAAAAAATCACAAACAACAATCCTCTAAAAACAGGTGATTTAGTTACGGTAAGATTAGTTATAAAATCTAAAGAAGACATGGAATTTGTTCATCTTAAAGATATGCGTGCTTCCTGTTTTGAACCTGTAAATATACTTTCACAGTATCAATACAAAGACCGATTGGGATATTATATGAGCACTAAAGATGCTGCAACTCATTTTTTCTTTGACAGCATCAATAAAGGAACTTATGTAATAGAATATGATATTCGTGTAAACAACAGCGGCGAATTCTCAAACGGAATCACTACAATTGAAAGTATGTATGCTCCTGAATTTTCAAGTCATACAAAAGGGATACGTGTAAAAGTGAATTAACAACTTGGAATAAAATTCCAAAAAATAAATTCCAAATTCCAAAATTTCAACTTGTGTCAGGCAGGCGAAGTCGAAGCCCTCCCCGACACACGAGCCTTCGACTCCGCTCAGGATGACATTCTTTTACAAATAAAAGTCATAAAAAAACCCGACAAGCTTTAAAAACTTGTCGGGTTTACTTTTAAATCAATTGAGATTATTTTGTAATAGTCAATTCATCAATAATATTTTTAGCTCCAGCGTATTTGTCGATAATCCAAAGTACGTAACGAATATCTACGTTGATTGTTCTTTGCAATTTAGGATCAAAAATAACGTCTCCTGCCATAGCTTCGATGTTTCCGTCAAAAGCAATACCAATTAATTCTCCTTTTCCGTTAAGAACCGGTGAACCAGAGTTACCACCTGTAATATCATTATCTGTCAAAAAGTTTACTGGCATATATCCTGCTTTATCAGCATATTGTCCAAAATCTTTTTTCTTGTTCAATTCTAACAAACGTTTTGGTAAATCAAATTCCTGATCTCCTGCTTTGTATTTTTTTACCATACTTTCCATAGTAGTATAGTTATTAATTGTAGCATCATTTCTTGGATCTGCAGGTAATGCACGAACTTTTCCGTAAGTCAATCTCAAAGTAGAGTTGGCATCAGGGTATTGAATTGTGTTTAATTTTGATTCTCTTAAACCTTCAACCAATTCGCGGAAAGCAGTTGCAAAACCGTCATCAGCTTTAGCCTGATCATCAGTTTTCGCACGGTATTTTGTCATCAAATCATTAGAAATAATATACAAGGGATCGTGTACAATTGCTAATGGTTTCGGATTAGCCATAAATGCCAATACTTTTTCTTTAGTGGTAAAATAACTGATCTCAGTTGCTTTTGCAACATCTGCAGTAAAATCACCATTATTCTCTGATTTCATTTTAGCTACTTGCGTACCTAAACCATATTCAGCACCTTTAGAAGTGTATAAATTCAATTGTGCTGCAAAAATATCTTTTTCAAGCGGCGCATAAAACTCACCATAAATGTTATCAATCATTGCATTGATCTTAGGTAACATTTCTGCTTTTTTAGCCTCATTTTCGTTATAGTAAGCAATCAAAGCATTTCCTAAATTTGCTGGCCCTGTTGCATAACTTGAAGTACGCAAAAGTTGCATTAAGTAATTGTCGTGAGTTGCTTTTAAATTTGTAGATCTGTAATACTCATTAATAGTAGGAATTACATTTTCGTACTTTTCTTTATTAGCAGGTTTAGTTGCCCATTCGTAGAATTTATCTTCTTGTGCCGCTTTAACATCTACTGTTCCAGCTTTTGTTAAGGCATCGATCATTCCCTGACGGTTTTTCCAGTAATTGGCAGTCGAAGCATATTTAGACGCATATTGCAAACGAACTGTTGCATCTTTGTCCATATACTTTTTCATTACATCCATTCCGGTTTTTGCACCTTCAACCCATGCAGGATATGCATACTTTATGTTTTGCTCGATTCCGCCAGCTGGCATCCAACGGTTTGTTCTTCCAGGATATCCCAAAATCATAGCAAAATCATTCTCTTTCACTCCTTTAATACTTACTGGTAAGTAATGCTTAGGCTGCAAAGGCACATTGTCTTTAGAGTAAGCTGCAGGATTTCCGTCTTTATCGGCATATACTCTAAACATAGAGAAATCTCCCGTTTGACGTGGCCACTCCCAATTATCAGTATCTCCACCAAATTTACCAACACTTTCAGGAGGAGTTCCTACCAAACGCACATCGGTATAATCCTGGTAAACGAAATAGTAATACTCATTTCCCTGAAAGAAAGGACGAACAGAAACAGTATATTTTCCGCCTTCGTTATTTTCTTTTTCAATCAAATTGATTTCTTGCTGAATGATTTTGTTTCTTTCAGTCTCAGTCATTGTATCATTTACTTTTGATAAAATTCTTTTAGAAACATCATCCATACGAACAAAGAAACGAACGTATAATGATTTTGGTTTCATTTCGGCGCTTTTCTCTTTTGCCCAGAAACCGTCTTTCAGGTAATTTTGTTCAGCTGTAGAAAGTTCAGCAATTGCATTATATCCACAGTGATGATTAGTTAAAACCAAACCGTTTTTAGAAACGATCTCAGCAGTACAACCTCCGTTGAATTGCACAATCGCATCTTTTAAACTATGGTGGTTAATACTATAAATTTCTTCGGCTGTAAGTTGCAAGCCCATTTTCTCCATATCTCTATGGTTCAATCTTTCGATAAACATCAAAAACCACATTCCTTCATCAGCTTTTACAGGAAGAGCCATTAGGCACATGGTCAAGAATAAAACTATTTTTTTCATGTTATTTTGTTTAAGTGATGCGAATATAATTCATTTTCGCAACAAAAAATAGCACAAGTCATCAAAACCAAAAGATACAGAATACATTTTAAGACAATTTTACGAAATTCATAATTTCATAAAGCCAACAAATATATTATTAGTTACAGATTCTTATTCTATAAAACTCTTAAAATCTGAAACAAAACAGTCAAAATATTCAATAAATTTATTAGGAGGTAATATTGGATTTGACTCAGGAAAAAATTGGATATTCTAAAGCAACTAATTTTGATATTTCTCCAAAAGTAGGATATCAATTTGCCGATAACTGGACAATTGGTGCTCAAAGGAGCTATTGGTTCTTTAGATGTTAAAGGATCTGAAAAAACCAAAAATTATAAAATTGGAGGTTTTATGCGTTACTCAACTTCGTTTTCTCAATTATTGTCATTTTATCCAGATTTGGGAGCAGCATATCAAAATATTTCTCTAAAAATGCAAAAGGGGGTGTATGCATCTTTTGCCCCTGGATTATTCATTAATATGACAAAAGGTTTTGGCTTAAACTTTTCTATTGGAGGAATTACATATGACAACCTTGATAGTAAGAATGATCCAAGACAAGAGCGCTTAGGTTTTAACTTTGGAAAAACCCTTAATATTGGAATCTCTAAAAATTTCGGACTATAATTTCTTCGCTTAACTGGAAATTAATCTGAGATCATTTGCTTTTTTTCGTTAAAAAACAAAAACCCGACAATCAAAATGTCGGGTTTTCTATTTTTTTAAATATCTTTCTTAGTCGTTTAACATCTTCCAAAGCTTATCTTTTAAATCAGTTAAACCTTGTTGGGCAACTGATGAGATAAACATATAAGGAATATCTTTGAAAGCAACATCTAATTCTGTTTTCAGTTCGGCTTTAAGTTCGTCATCCAGCATATCGCATTTTGAGATTACTAAAAGACGTTCTTTATCTAACATTTCAGGATTGTATTTGGTCAATTCGTTAACCAAAATATCATATTCTCCTTTAATATCCGGTGTATCAACAGGAACTAAAAACAACAATGTTGAGTTTCGCTCGATATGACGCAGGAAATAATGTCCAAGACCTTTTCCTTCTGCAGCACCTTCAATAATACCCGGAATATCTGCAATTACAAAAGATTGAAAATCTCTGTACGCTACAATTCCTAAGTTTGGTTTTAGGGTTGTAAAAGGATAATCGGCAATTTTTGGTTTTGCAGAAGTCAATACAGATAATAAAGTTGATTTTCCTGCATTAGGAAAACCTACTAAACCTACATCGGCTAAAACTTTAAGTTCAAGAATCACATCCATCTCTACACCCGGTAAACCTGGCTGTGCGTATCTTGGTGTTTGATTGGTTGAACTTCTAAAATGCCAGTTTCCTAAACCACCTTTTCCTCCCTTTGAAAGGATTCTTTTTTCACCATCTTCGGTAATTTCGAATAAGGTTTCTCCTGTTTCTTTATCTTTTACGACTGTTCCTAAAGGTACTTCGATAAATTTATCTTCTCCATCAGCACCTGTACTACGATCTCCTCCTCCATCTCCACCGTGACCGGCTTTGATATGACGAGCAAATTTTAAGTGAAATAATGTCCACAAACCTTTATTCCCTACTAAATACACGTGTCCTCCACGACCACCATCACCTCCGTCCGGGCCTCCTTTTTCAATAAATTTCTCTCTATGTAAATGTGTAGATCCTTTTCCTCCCTTTCCGGAAGAAACATATATCTTAACATAATCTACAAAATTTCCTTCTGTCATTTTTTTTAATTTCAGATTTTAGATTTTGGATTTTAGATTGCTCTAAATCGTATTACTAAATTCTATTGTTTTTAGTTCAGTCTCAGCCTCGCTTTCAGTGCAAACTGCGACTGAATACTGCGACTGAAAACTATTTATTCTCTTTACTCTTTAAGTGCTTTCACCAACACTTTATCAATCTTTACGCCATCCATATCAATGACTTCCAGCACAAATTTTTGCCAGATTAATTTTTCGCCTTCTTTCGGGATATGAGAAAGCTCGGTCATAATCATTCCGCTTACGGTATTTACTTCGTAATCATTTGTCAATTCGTCTAACTCGAAATAGGTTAGGAAATCGTGTAATGAATAATGTCCATCTACCAGCCATGTGCCATCTTCTCTTTCGACCAATTGAAATTCGTCTTTATAAAAATCAGATGCATCACCAACTAAAGCTTCAAGAATGTCATTCAAAGTAATAATCCCCTGAAAAACACCATATTCATCAGAAACTAAAGCGTAATGAACTCCGGTTTTCTTAAAATTTTCTAATGCTTTGTAAGCTGTTGTCTGCTCCATTAAATAAGGAGGATCTGTCATTATTGCTCCTAAATCAAAGTGATCACTTTCGATGTTGGCAAATATATTTTTTAGGGTTACGATACCCACAATGTCATCGTAATTATCTCTGTAAACGGGATAAACGGTATGCAAATCCATAAGAACAAGTTCCTTTATTTTGGCTTTATCAGCATTAAAAGGCAACATATCTACCGATTTACGGTGTGTCATTAATGAATTTACTTTTCGATCACCAATATGAAAAACACGTTCTACGATATCTTGTTCGATTTCCTGAACTTCTCCGCCTTCTGTTCCTTCTTTGATAATGGCTTTTATTTCTTCCTCGGTTACTTTTCCGTCAGCTGAAGGTTTAATTTGCAAAACGTTCAGTAAAAAATCTGTCGAAGTGGTAAGCAGCCAAATAAATGGTGCTGTAATAATCGAAATGATCTTCATTGGCATTGCTACCATTTTTGCAATCGATTCAGGATAATTTAACCCGATTCGTTTTGGCAGCAATTCTCCTAAAACTAATGAGAAAAATGTTAAGACTACAACTACAATCCCAACTGCAACTGAATGTGCATAGGGTTTTAAAACAGCAAATCCGCTTACAAATGTTTCTACATCCACCGTGATTTTATCACCACTATAAATACCTGTCAAAATCCCGATTAAGGTAATTCCGATTTGTACCGTAGATAAAAACTTGTTTGGCGAATTGGCTAAATCGAGGGCAATCCTGGCACTTTTATTTCCTTTTTTTGCGGCAGTTTCGAGTCTATTTTTTCTTGCTGAAATAAGTGCAATTTCAGACATAGAGAAAACTCCGTTTAATAGTATTAGAAAAAATATTATTAGTATTTCCAATTTGAGGGTTATTCGTTATTTAATAGTTCGTTAATATAATTTGCAACTTCGGTATTTCATAGCCCAGATGGAAGAGAAAAGCCCGGAGCTAAAAAAACTAATTTTTCTTGCCAGAAAACAGCGACCGGAGGAAGCTCGTTTTATGGTATAGAAAAATAGTTTTTTTAGTGAGGACTTGAAACGTACAGCTGGAAAAAGCTTCTACAAATTATCTATAACTGACGTTAATCGCTCTGTAATTTCTTCGATAGTTCCGATACCGTTTACGGCATAAAACTTGTTTTGTTCTTTATAATATCCAATTAGTGGAGCTGTTTTCTCATTGTATTCCTGATATCTGACACGAATTTTTTCTTCGTCCTGATCATCAACTCTTCCACTTGTTTTTCCTCTTTCTAACAAACGCGCCACCAAAATTTCATCATCGGCTTCTAATGCGATTGTAGCAGTAACACTTGACCCAATTGTTGGTAAAAATTTATCCAGAGCTTGTGCCTGATCTAATGTTCTTGGGTAACCATCGAACAAGAAACCTGCTGTATCAGGATGTTTTTGTACTTCGTCTATTAACATTGCAGTGGTTACTTCGCAAGGAACCAACTCTCCGTTGTCCATAAAAACTCTTGCTTTTTTACCTAAATCTGTATCATTTTTTAAATTAAAACGAAAAATATCTCCTGTTGAAAGATGTGTTAATTTGTATTTTTCTTTTAAAAATTCTGCCTGAGTTCCTTTTCCTGCTCCTGGCTTTCCAAATAAAACAATATTAATCATAATATGAGTGAGTGTTGTTACTTCTGTTTTTTATAAGAAGTTTTAAATGAATATATAGTTGTGTGTGTGTGTTTATAATTATTCTGCCAATTTATATACTTCGGCTAAATTTCTGCCTAAACCATCGTAGTCTAGTCCGTAACCCACGATGAATTTATTTGGAATCCTGATTCCGATGTAATCTATTTTAATGTCTTTTTTATACGCATCCGGTTTAAAAAACAAGGTTGCAATTTTAAAATGCTTTACATTTTGTACTTTAAACATCTTTTTTAATTCTTCGATCGTGTTTCCTGTATCGATAATATCTTCGATGATAATTACGGTTCTGCCGGATAAATCCTGATTGATTCCAATTAATTCCTTTACGGTATTAGTCGTTTCGGTTCCTTGGTATGATGCCATTTTGATGAATGAAACCTCGCAATTACTTTTATACTTTTTTAAAAAATCTGCAACGACCATAAATGCACCATTCAAAACCCCTATAAAAATCGGAGTATCGTCTCCAAAATCATCTTCTACCTGAGCTACTAATTTGGTCAAAGCAAAATCAATTTCTTTGGCCGAAATAAATGGAACAAATTGTTTATCGTGAAGTTGTATCATTATTTTTATGTTTAAAATAATGGGCAAAGATACAGAATTAGAACTAAAGTGTAAGTATCAAAATAGGCTGGACACATATTTTTTTAAGAATGTTAAATATCACATAATATTTACAAATCTTTTCTTAAAAACATTTTTAATTTTACTAAATTGTTGTTCTATAAATATTTAACCCAAAACTATAATGAAAAATACCACGCAACTATTTTCGATATCCCTACTAGCTATACTAACAGCCTGCAACGGACAGGTAAAAAAAGAAGAAAAAGAAGCGCTTAGCAAGCAACCTAATACGGTTGTAAAAACAGCAGTGGGCGACCTGACTTTGCCTCCGCCATATGCAACAGAATCTAAAACAAACAACAGTAAAGTTATTGGCTGGCCTGAAGGAAAAACACCAATCGCGCCCGAAGGTTTTACCGTTACAAAATTTGCGGATGGTTTCGAAAATCCGCGTTGGACTTATATTGCTCCAAACAATGATATTTTTGTTGTAGAAAGCGGAACAAGAACCAGTAAAAATCAAATTACTGTTTTGCGTGACAAAGATAAAGACGGGAAGTTTGAAACTCGCGAAGTTTTTATAAAAGACTTAAACAAACCTTTTGGAATGCTGGTGCTAAAAGACTTTTTCTATATTGCCAATACAGACGGATTGTACAGATATCCTTATAAAAACAATCCGTTAAAATTAGAAACCAAAGGAACTAAAATTCTTGAACTTCCTGCCGGAGGTTACAACAATCACTGGACAAGAAATATAATTGCTAATTCTGAAGGAACCAAAATTTACGTTTCGGTTGGTTCAGGAAGTAATGTGGGCGAAAACGGAATGGATAAAGAAGTACGTCGAGCTGATATATTAGAAATTAATCCTGACGGAACCGGAGAAAAAGTTTATGCTGCCGGACTTAGAAATCCTGTTGGAATGGACTGGAATCCGGCAAACAAGGAGCTTTGGACTGCTGTGAACGAACGTGACGAATTGGGCGATGATCTTGTTCCTGATTATGTAACGAGTGTAAAAAGAGATGGTTTTTACGGTTGGCCTTATTCGTATTACGGAAATATTCCTGATCCAAGAATGAAAGGCGAACGCAAAGATTTAGTAGCCAAAGCTATTGTGCCGGATGTTCCGGTTGGTGCTCATACGGCTTCATTAGGATTGGCTTTTTATACTAAAGATGATTTTCCTGCAAAATACAAAAACGGAATTTTCTTAGGACAGCATGGTTCCTGGAATCGCGCCAAAATATCGGGTTATAAAGTGGTATTTGTTCCTTTTGCGAAAGGAAAACCTTCTGGAAAACCTGAGGATTTTTTAACTGGTTTTATTTCTAATGAACAAAAAGCCGAAGTTTACGGACGTCCGGTTGCAGTTACAGTTACTCCAGACGGATCGCTTTTGGTGAATGATGATAGTGGAAATACAATTTGGAAGGTTACTGTTAATAAATAATATTAAATTCCAATTCTTTTAAATTCCAATTTCCAAACTTTACGCGAATAATTTTAAACGCATAGAACATAGGTTTTATTTTGCGAAAAGGTCATTGAAAAGAAACACATTTCTTTTACATAGCTATGTGCATTAATGCTAAGTGAAACGCCTTTTTAAGTCATCAAAAGCTATGTTTCTATGTGTTTATAATTATGCGCAAAAACTGATCAAAACTCTTTTATGATTTTAAAAAAATATTGTTTTTTCTTTCTTGTGTTTTGTGTTTTTCAAAATAGCAAGGCACAAGAAAAAGAAAGCAAAACTATAGATTCTGTAAAAACTCAAAAATTAGATGAAGTCATTATAAGTTCTCTTCATGTTAATAATCGCTTGCAGAATACACCGGCCTCTATTGGGATTTTATCCAAAAAAGATCTTCTGCAAAATAACGCAACAGATATCACTACGGTAATTAATACAATCCCGGGAGTTTTTATGCAGTCATCGAATTTTACAACTACTCGAATTTCGATTCGTGGTATTGGCGCAAGATCTCCTTACGGAACCAATAAAATCAGGGCTTTTTATGGCAGTATTCCACTGACTTCCGGAAACAGCGAAACGGTTATTGATGATATCGATCTTGAAAACATTGGGCAAATCGAAGTTATTAAAGGTCCGCTTTCGAGTATTTACGGCGCGGGTTTGGGCGGTGCGATTCTAATTTCACCTCAGCTTTCGAAAACAAATGGAGAAAATGCCAGCGTAAGTAGTGTTTTTGGTTCGTTTGGATTACTTAAAAACAGTCTGAATTATAGTCTGACGGAGAAAAGCTCGAGTTTAAATATCAGTTACCACAATCTTAAAACTGACGGATGGCGAGAAAATAGTTCGTACAAGCGTGAAGGAATTACACTTGCCGGAGAATTATTTAGGAAAGAAAACAACAAGCTGACATATTTTACGAATTATACTTATCTGAAAGCGTACATCCCAAGTTCTATTACTAAAGAAGTTTTTGATAATAATCCAGAATTGGGCGCTCCAACCTGGGTGGCTTCAAAAGGTTTTAAGAAATACAAATCGACTTTGGCGGGATTGGCATATGATTTTAAAATTAATGATCATCTGAATAATTCAACTTCAATTTTTATTAATTATAAGGATAGTAACGAACCTCGTCCTTTTGATATTTTACGTCAGTATACTTTTGGAACCGGCGGAAGAACTCAATTTTCTGGGGATTTTAAAATTGGTAGAATAGAAAATCAGTTCATTGCCGGGATTGAATATTTTACGGATAATTATAGCGGAAATACTTTCGAAAATCTTTACAAAAACAATAACGGACAAGGAAGTTTACAAGGGAATCAGCTTACTGAAACCGATCAGAAAAGGCATTTTTATAATATTTTTTCGCAAATCAGAACGTTACTTTCAAATCAATTCGAAATTCAGGCGGCATTAAATTATAATGAAACTCATTTTGAACTAACCAACTTTCTCCCTAATAAAACGGCAACTGAGAAATACAGCTATGATGGGATTTTTTCTCCCCAATTGTCTTTTCTATTTAAACCTACCGATGAACGAACTTTATACTTTTCTGCAAGCCGCGGATTTTCATTGCCTGCTACTGAAGAAACACTTACCAGTACAGGAAATATTAATCCGGATATAAAACCTGAAAGTGGTTATAATTTTGAGGCGGGTGGAAAATTCTATTTCTTTAATAAAAATCTTTATACTGAATTTGCGGTTTACCGAATGGAAATAAAAGATTTATTGGTAGCCAAAAGAATCGGCGACGATCAATACGAAGGTATAAATGCCGGCAAAACATTTCATGAAGGAATCGAAATCCTGGCAAAACACAATTGGATCATTAATCGCTTTTTTACTTTGAATTCTTTTGTTGCTGCTTCGTTAGGCAAATATGAATTTAAAGATTTTGTCGATAACGGAAATGATTATTCCGGAAATAAATTGACCGGAGTTTCAGCGAATAAAGTGAATGCGGGATTCATTTTAAATACTTCTTTGGGTATTTATTTTTCTGCCGATTATCAGTTTACAGATAAAATTCCGCTGAATGATGCCAATTCTTTATATTCAGATTCTTATAGCATAATCAACTTAAAAACAGGTTATCGTTTTGAAATTCGTCCTAATTTAAATACCAATTTAGCTTTTGGCATTAATAATGTTATGGATGAAAAATATGCCTCGATGATTTTGCCCAATGCCGTTGCGGTCGGGAATGCAAGTCCGAGATATTATTATCCGGGACTTCCTGTAAATTATTATGGAACTATTTCACTAAATTACTTATTTTAGATGTGTCCTAAATCGAAAAAAATGTCATCTGAATTACAAGCAAAACTACACTATGTAAATGCTTACAGAGAAAACCGACTCATGGCGGCTCAGTATGTTTTAGAAAACCAGCATTTATTTGAAGAATTGGTTTCGATTTGTTTTTCACCCGAAGACAAAAACAATCATAAAGCCTGTTGGATTTTAGAATTTGTATCCTATGAAGAATTGATCTGGCTACAACCTCATCTTAATTTTTTATGCTCTAATTTGAAAGTTCTAAAGGATGAAAGTTCAATAAGGCCAATTGCAAAAGTGGTTCAGCTTTTAGTAAAATCACATTATAAGAAAAACGATGACAGTGTCTCACTTTCCCAAGAAAACCTGCAGGATTGCATCGAAGTTTCTTTTGATTGGTTAATTAATGATGTAAAAGTCGCCACAAAAGCGTATTCTATAAGAACATTGTATGTTCTGGGAAATCATTACGACTGGATTCATCCTGAATTGCAAATTATCCTAAACAAAGATTACGGAGATCATTCTGCGGCTTATAAAGCTGTCGCTAAAGAAGTTTTGAAGAAGATTGAAAAGTAAACTTTTAGAATTTGCCACGAATTTCACAAATTAGCTCGCATTTTTAATCTGCAAAATTTTAAACATACTGCTTTGTGACCTTAGCCGCTATTTATAGCCTCATTATATAGACTTTGCGAACTCTTTGCGGTTAAATTTTTAGCCACAGATTAAAAAGATTAGAATGTTTTTTTTTATAGCTCGCCACGAATTTTACGAATTATATTTTCTCAAAAATTGAAGCTTAAAAATTTGTGTAATTCGCGGCAAAAAAAATAATCTTACTCCATATTGTGGCAAAAAAAGATTAAAAAGTATCTTTGCAAAAACACAACTACAATGAACTATTTTTCTTCTGATTTTAAATTAGGAATATTAGGTGGCGGACAATTAGGAAAAATGCTATTGTCTGACACTCGAAAATTTGACATACAAACTTATGTTTTAGATCCGAGCGATGAAGCTCCGAGTAAAATTGCCTGTAATAAATTCTTCCAGGGCGATTTGATGGATTATGAAACAGTGTACAATTTTGGAAAACAAGTCGACGTTCTGACTTTCGAAATCGAATTGGTCAATCTTGAGGCTTTAACGCAACTAGAAAACGAAGGTCTAAAAGTATATCCTTCTCCAAAAACCTTAAAAGGAATTCAGAATAAGGGAGTTCAAAAAGATTTTTATACTCAAAGTAATATTCCAACAGCTGCATATTTACGATTTGAAAGCCCGTCACATTTGCAAAAATCAGTTGGAAATAACGAAATCACGATTCCTTTTGTATGGAAATGTACTGAGTTTGGTTACGACGGAAACGGTGTAAAAGTCATTCGTCAGATTTCTGATATGGATGATTTACCAAATGTAGAATGCATTGCTGAAACAATGGTTCCATTCAAAAACGAATTGGCGGTTATCGTAGTCAGAAACCCATCAGGAGAAATAAAAACATATCCGGTTGTAGAAATGGAGTTTCATCCGGAAGCCAATCAGGTAGAATACGTAATATGTCCAGCCAGAATCGATGAGAAAGTGGCCGAAAAAGCAAGAGCAATTGCTTTGAATGTTTCGGAGAAATTTAACCATGTTGGTCTTTTGGCAGTTGAAATGTTCCAAACTCATGAAGATGAAATTCTGGTAAACGAAGTTGCCCCTCGCCCACACAATTCTGGTCATTATTCTATCGAAGCAAGTTATACCTCACAATTCGAAAATCATTTACGTGCCATTCTGGATCTTCCGTTAGGAAATACAGACAGTAAAGTTGCCGGAGTTATGGTAAATTTAGTGGGTGCCGAAGGTTTCTCTGGAGATGTTGTTTATGAAAATATCGAAACCATTTTAGGTTGGGATGGCGTTACACCACATATTTACGGTAAAAAACAAACACGACCTTTTAGAAAAATGGGGCACGTTACCATCGTCAACGAAAACATGAACGAAGCCAGAAGAATTGCTGAGGATGTTAAGAACACTATTAAAGTAATAAGTATATAGTTTTCAGTCCCGGTCGCAGTCAAGTTTTCAGTCTCAACAAAAACCTGAAACCTGAAACTTGAAACTTGAAACTTGAAACAAAATTAAACAAACAAAAAATCTATGAGCAAAGTAGCCATTATAATGGGAAGCATCTCAGACATGCCAGTCATGCAGGATGCCATCGACATATTAAAACAATTCAATATAGAAACTGAAGTAGATATCGTTTCGGCACACAGAACGCCGGAAAAATTATTCGACTTTAGTAAAAATGCACATACACGAGGAATTTCGGTAATTATTGCCGGAGCCGGAGGAGCTGCACATTTACCTGGAATGGTTGCGTCAATGTCGCCGCTTCCTGTAATTGGAGTTCCAGTAAAATCAAGTAATTCTATCGATGGATGGGATTCGGTTTTATCGATTCTGCAAATGCCAGGCGGAGTTCCGGTTGCAACTGTAGCTTTAAACGGAGCCAAAAATGCCGGAATTCTAGCTGCGCAAATCATCGGAAGTCATGATAAAAAAGTATTGGATACGATTATCACATATAAAGAAGAATTGAAAGCAGCGGTTAATAAAGCAGCTGAAGGATTGAAATAGTTTTCAGTTTTCAGTCGCAGTTTTCAGTATAAGCTGTAACTCAATAGAATACTAAAAAAAACAAAGACTTCCGTAACTGAAAGCCTTTGTTTTTTTTAGTATTCTTTTTTGAAATTACGCTTCTTCTTCGATATCCTCGAGAACAGATTCAAATTCATATTCAGTTATATCTTCTTTATTTATCCAGTTTTCTGACGTAACGAGATTATAGTTCATATTATCTTCTGTTGTCAATTCCCAAACAATAGCTTCAGCTTCAGGAAACGGAATATTTTGAGAGATTTGATTTTCAAATAATCTTTTGATAAGATTTCTATCAGATAAACCATTGTTCAATAATTTCAGCACATTTTCGGCTGTCAGTTTTTGTACTTCACCATCAGTTGGTGTCATAGAAAAATGGACAATAGAAGCTTTTGCATTCGGGAATTTTCCATTATAAGCTTTAAAAAGTAATTGGTTGATGTGAAACAAAGTTCCCTGCATGTCTATTTCGGGATATTCCTCACAAACTTTATCAATCAACATATTGTGCGATATTTGCTCAATTTGTCCGTCGCTTAATCGATCAGGAAATTTATATTTCAAAACTATTTCGGCAGCTTCGTTAGGTTCGTAATCAGAAATAGCCATTTCTAACAATTCCGGTAAACTCGCTTTATCTGCTGTTGCCCCATCAGGATAATTGAATTTTTCTAATAACTCAACAAGATCTTCATCAGACCAATATCCTTCTACTTCATTAACTGTATCTATAATCTTTATTACAACTTGATAATTCATCATTTTTCTGTTTTACAATTTCTGATTAGCATTTTATATTCTAAACGTATTTTTTCAATTTACGCTTTTTAAAACCCTTACAGAAATAAATAACATATCTATAACACAATTTAAGAGGATTTTATGCCCAGAATCGATTTTGTATAGACCATTAGATTTTTATAAATTACTATCTTTGGAATTCAAAAATCTGACTTCAATTAATATAAATAATTACATTATAATGAACGTTTTACTTTCAAAATTCACAACCAAACATAACACAGCTCCTTTTTCGCAAATTAAGATTGAAGATTATCTTCCGGCTTTTCAGGAAGGAATTACTTTGGCTAAAGCCGAAATTGATGCTATCGTAAACAATCCCGAAGCACCAACTTTTGAAAACACTGTGGTTGCGATGGATTTTTCAGGGGATATCTTAGATCGTCTTTCTAGTGTTTTCTTCAATTTAAATTCGGCTGAAACGAGTGACGAAATGCAAAAAATCGCTCAGGAAGTTTCCCCTTTATTGTCTGAATTCGGTAACGACATTACACTAAACGCAGCTTTGTTTGCTAAAATAAAAGCCGTTTACGACCAAAAAGAAACATTAAATCTAAATCCGGAACAAACTACCCTTTTAGATAAAAAATATAAAAGCTTTTCGAGAAACGGAGCGAATTTACCAGAAGACAAAAAAGATAAACTTCGCGAAATCGACAAAGAATTATCGAAGTTAAGTTTACAATTTGGTGAAAATGTTTTGGCTGAAACCAATGCTTTCGAATTGCATTTGACTAATGAAAAAGATTTAGCCGGATTACCGGAAGGAACAATTGAAGCTGCCAGATTATTGGCTAAAAGCCAGGAAAAAGAAGGTTGGATTTTCACCTTAGATCATCCAAGTTATGTTCCGTTTTTGACTTATGCAGATAATCGTGAATTGCGTAAAAAAATGGCGATTGCTTTTGGCGCAAAAGCATTTCAGAATAACGAATTCGACAATCAGGAAAATGTCTTGAAAATTGCCAAATTACGTTTCGAAAGAGCTAATTTATTAGGATATAAAACTCATGCTCATTTTGTTTTGGAAGAAAGAATGGCCGAAAGTCCGGAGAAAGTTTTCTCTTTTTTGAATGATTTATTAGCTAAAGCAAAACCTGCCGCTCAAAAAGAATTTGCTGAATTAACGGCTTTCGCCAAAGAACTGGACGGAATCGAACAATTAGAAAAATGGGATGGTGCTTATTATTCTGAAAAATTAAAACAACAACTTTTTAATTTAGACGATGAGAAACTAAAACCTTATTTTCAATTAGAAAAAGTATTAAACGGCGCTTTTACGGTTGCCAAAAAATTATACGGATTAACGTTTACCGAAGTTTTTGACATTGATAAATACCATGAAGAAGTTACGACTTATGAAGTAACAGATGCTGATGGTAATTTAGTTTCGATTTTCTATGCTGATTTCTTCCCAAGAAAAGGAAAAAGAAACGGTGCCTGGATGACGTCATTCAAATCGCAATCTAAAAAAGACGGCGTTAACGAAAGACCACATATTTCGAACGTTTGTAATTTTACAAAACCAACAGAAACAAAACCATCTCTATTGACTTTTAATGAAGTAACGACTTTATTTCACGAATTTGGTCACGGTCTACACGGAATGTTAGCCAATACAACATATCCAAGTTTATCAGGAACTTCTGTTTTCTGGGATTTTGTAGAATTACCAAGTCAGATTATGGAAAACTGGTGTTACGAGCCTGAAGCTTTGGCCTTGTTTGCAAACCATTATGAAACCGGAGAAATTATTCCGATTGAATATGTTCAAAAAATTAAAGAAAGTGCCAGTTTCCAGGAAGGTTTGGCAACTTTACGTCAGTTGAGTTTTGGATTATTAGATATGGCTTGGCATGGACAAGATCCAACTTCTATTATAGATTTAAAAACTTTCGAAACAGAACAATTTGCCAACACACAATTGTATCCTGATGTAAAAGAAAACGCGATGAGTACGGCATTTTCTCATATTTTCCAAGGTGGATATTCTTCAGGATATTACAGCTACAAATGGGCGGAAGTTCTGGACGCCGATGCTTTTGAATATTTCCAGGAAAACGGTATTTTCAATCATGAAATAGCTACAAAATTTAAAGACAATGTTCTTTCTAAAGGAGGAACAGAACATCCTATGATTTTATACAAACGTTTTAGAGGTCAGGAGCCAAAACCGGAAGCTTTATTGAAAAGAGCGGGATTATTATAATTTTAGATTTCAAATCTTAGATTTTAGATTATAAACCGAAGCATTTCCGCTTCGGTTTTTTTATTTGATTTTGCCTAACAATAAATTTACTTATCTTCGTGTTTTTAAATCTTAATCTTACAAAATAAATTTTGAAAAAATATTTTAAAATTATTCTTTACCTTGCCATTATTGGATTAGTTGCTATTGTTTCCGTAAATTATTACGTGAAATCTTCGACCAAAAAAAACATTTATTATTCGATTAAGAAATTCCCTAAAAACGATGTGGGAATTATTTTTGGTGCAGGAATAAACGGAGATCAACCAAGTAAATATTTAAAAGATCGTCTTGATGCCGGAATTTCTTTATACAAAGCAAATCGAATTAATAAAATTTTACTTTCGGGAGATAACGGCAGTGATGAACATGATGAACTAACAGTAATGAAAAATTACTGTTTCAATCATGGAGTTGACACCACCAAAATATTTATTGACTATGCCGGATTTGATACTTATTCAACAATGTATCGTGCCAAGCATATTTTCAACATCAAAAAAGCGACTTTAATTTCTCAGGAATATCATTTAAACCGTGCGATTTATATCGGGCAAAAACTCGGGATAAAATCTGTTGGATATTCGGCAAATAATGGAGAATATTTGGGATACAAATATGTAACTTTCAGAGAATATGGTTCTATTTTTAAATCCTTCTTTGATGTTTTAAGAAATAGAGAGCCTCACTTTTTAGGAAATCCAATTGATATCAATGGAGTTTCAAATTATTCGAAAGACGACAAACGATAAAAATGATCGGGTTAATTATATCGCTCCTCTGGAGCTTTTTAACATTGGGAAACGGAATTTGCTATAAATATTCTGCTCCGCTGGAGCAGCAAAAAAAAGGGCTGACTCACTTTTGAAACAGCCCTTTTTCAATCTTAAAATAAAATCTTTATTCTTTACTCTATTTTCTCTATTCCTTTTCTAAAACTCTATTGGCTAATTTCCCAACGGTCAGTCCCTGAACTACAATTGAAAATAGTACCACAATATAAGTTACTTCCAGCAACAGGTTTTTATATTCTCCCTCTGGCATAGAAAGTACCAACGCAATAGAAACTCCTCCACGAATTCCTCCCCAAACCAGAACCATTAAAGAACCTTTGTTGTAAGCAGATTTAATTCCGAAAAATTTAAATATATCAAAGAATTTCCAAGGTAAAACGATAGAAAAGATTCTGGCGAATAACACTATAAAAATAGCGACAAAACCAGTTAATAATTGTTTATTCAAATCTGGCAGCAATAACAACTCAAAACCAATAAATAAGAATAAAATAGCATTTAATATCTCATCAATAAGTTCCCAAAATTTACCCAAATAATCTTGAGTAACTTCGCTCATGGCTACTTTTTTACCATAATTCCCAATAATCAATCCGGCAACTACCATCGCCAACGGACTTGAAACGTGTAAACTTTGAGCAATTAGAAATCCTCCCATTACAATGGAAAGCGTTATTAGAACAGAAACTTTATAATCGTCGATTTTCTTCATAACCCTCGATGCGGTATATCCTAAAACGGCTCCTAATAAAAGTCCGCCAACTCCTTCTTTTGCAAACAACCAGGCGATAGAACCAAAAGTCATATCAAATGTAGGATCGGTTGCCATTTTTAAAACAACAGCAAACATTACTACTGCTACTCCATCATTAAACAAAGATTCACCAACAATTTTGGTTTCTATTCTTTTAGGAACTTTTGCCTGTTTTAAAACCCCCAATACCACAATTGGATCAGTAGGAGAAATTAATGTCCCGAAAACCAAACAAAATATATAAGGGATTTTTATGCCTAAAATTGGTGAAATATAATACAGTAGCATAGAAATAATCAATGCTGACAATACTACACTAACCGTAGAATAAATCATAATAGGAACTTTTTGTTCCTTAAGATCAGACATATTTACGTGTAGTGCGCCCGCGAACAAAAGAAAATTCAACATTGCTCCCATTAAGATTTCGTTGAAGTCAAATTCTTTTATCAATTCAAAAAAATGTTTGGTTGTGGCCGGAAAATAAGAATCTCCCAACAGACGAATGCCTACGGAAACCAACATGGCAATAATCATTATTCCAATAGTTCCGGGAAGTTTTAAAAATCTTAAATTTAAATAGGCGAAGAAAGAGGCCAATACAATTAGTATTGAAAAGGTGTAGTATAATTCCATAAATTTGATTTTTACAAAAATAAATTTCCATTATCTAATACAAAATTTCATTTCCTAAATTAACATAACTTTACAATTCTTAAAGTGACTTAAAAGAAGATAAACTATATGCAGAAAGCCAAAGTAAATTTAATTTTACTTTGGCCTTATAAAACAAAACGAGATGATTAATCTTTAAAGAAGATTACTACTGCACTCTTCCACCTTGCACAATCCACTGTCCTCTGCTTGTGAAGGTAACCGTTACCTCTGAATTTCTAAAATCACTCAATTCAATTCTTGCAGCCTGGTTAGAAATTGTACCAAAATCAGCAAGCTGAGAACTTGAATAAGAACCAGTAGATATGTAGAATGCAAATTTTGGAGTAATAGTATTTTGATTATTTGGTGATGGAGACCAGGTAACCCCAATAAATCCATTTTCTGTTTCAATACCAAAACTCATATTACTAAACCAACCTCCATTTTCGTTATTCATTTTATCGAATGAATTAGATAATAAACCAATAGTATTGTTGGGACTTCTTTGACCTTGTATCAAACTTAAATGTGGTCCCTGCTTAGGTGGTATAGAGGCATACTGAGCCTCCCAGGTTTGTTGCAAGTCAACTGCATTAACAACAGATGAATCAATACGTACACCCAAACCTACCGCGTTATTAGATGCACCAGCTCCGATAACGAATTTAGCGGGAATATTAAATTTATTTGTTCCGCCATAACCTGACATTACAAATAGATTGGCAGATGAATTTGCAAAAGCGCCATAATCTGATATTCCATCTGGTTTTTCTAAAAAACACCAGAAGTTTTTGTCATTATTACTTTCGTTTTTTAAATAAATTGTATAATTAGCTCCTGCACTTAGTGTTTCTATATTTGACATAATTTATATATTTTGGATTATTTTTCCCGTAGTTAAAAGCTTTTCGGGTCATGTTTCGTAATTATTTACTGAATACCGACAATTTATTTTTTTTGCTTTTCAGCATTAATAAAATCTATAAGTTGTTGTGTTTTCAATGCTTCTATTTCTTTAATACGTTTTGCACGTGAGTTGTCTAATTTATTGGCATTTTTACCGGTAGACGCTAAAGCCGGTTTAGTAAATAGTAAATAGTCTCCAAATAAATGACTTAAAAACAAAGGAGATTTTCCTGGTCTCTCTTTATCAAAGTTTGCAGATCGATGACAAGAGAAACAATTTGCTAAATTGCTATTGTTAATTTTATGTATATCATCTTGAAAAGTCTGTGTATAGGTTTCCATCGTAATGTTGGCCAAATTAACAGAACCTCTGGCTAACGAATCCGGAAGCGCACTTGCAATGTTTTTTGTTACAATTGCTTTCTTTTGATTTTCAGAAGAAACTCCGTCAAAATTTAACCAGATAGAACCATTATAAAAATAATTTCTAAAAACATCTTTTAAATTAGATGCTACACATTTATTGATATCCTCAATATTATTAAAATTAGCAGGTTCTGACTGACTTGTAGCCATAAAAGCACCAGTGTTTAAATCCTTTGGCACACCATATTCATAAAGAATAAAAGCTTTATTTGCAACAACCGGAGAAGTTGCACCTCTAAGCCATCTGATACCATCTATACCCCTACTTGTTCCTTTTCCATAAAACAACATTTCGCTTGCAGCCGTTACCGAATTGTTTTTCTTATCGTAAACAGGCGCCATATCTTTATGTTCAAAAGTGGCCCAGATAAATTCAGGATGATTTTTTACCACTCCCACTACGTGCATTCCTAATAATGCAACGGTTTTTTCAACATATTGCCCTTTGCTGTTTTGAACAGCGGCCTTGGTGGTAAAATAATCCTTTTGCTGTGCTTTTGCAATGGCATCGATATTAATCCAAGAAACTTTTAATTCTAAAGCTCCAACCGGAAATGTCTCTAAATTAGAAACAGGTAATTTCCCACTGTTGATCAAGGAAGCCATTAAAACTGCTTTATCTTTTAACAGCGCATTAATATGAATGGAATAATACACCGTATCTGCGACATTATTAAATTTAGGATTAGAACGTAAAACAGCACTAAAACCAGCTTGATTAATAGAACTCAACGTAAGTTTAAGTCCTAATTGTGGCGCAACATCTTCCATTTGCGGACTAACTAAATCGAGAGAATCTAAAAAGAAAGGATTTCCGCTTGGCAATGGTTTTGTTACCCACAAAAACTTTTGCCAGGACCATTGGTGAAAATCACAATTTGTAGTGGACTCGCTATCAAACGGGCTTCCGTCCCCTTCTTTTGGAGCTGGAGTCTGCTCATGTGGAAACCAACTTGTTTCGCAATTACAAGAATCAGCTGATGCAGATGCGTAAGAAGATGTAACTCCATCTTTATAGATTCCGTTATTTTTATTAAAAAGAAACAGCCACAAACCAACTGCTACTATGATAATTAGCAGCAAACTAATAACAACGTATTTTTTTTTCATTTTTTTATAAGTTTAAATTGATCAGATAACAGGATTAGTCAATAAAAAAGACCGCCTGAGTCAGGCGATCTTTAAATCAAAACTCTTTTCGAGTCAGGAAATTTTTATTATCCTGTTGAATTTGTTTTTGGGGAGAAATTTATTTCTAAACCAATTCTTCTTTTAAATTTTTTATTGCTGCAACCGGTACATTTTCAACATTATGGTTGAAATATGAAAAACCTCCGGTTCCGTTCCATGCATTATCGATCGCTAAGTGAGCATCAAAATTGGCTAAAAAAGATCCAATTGCAGGAGGAGGAACACTATGAACGTATTGTCCTTGCAGACTAACTACTTTCGTAACATTTCCTATTCCTGTTGCATATATTTTTCCTGTTACCTGAACCACAATATGGCTATCAGGACCTGGTATAGCCTGAGTAATTACTACAGTACCTGAAACTGAATTTTGTGATGGTACTACTACTAAACTAAATGTAGCGATTGGAGCACCTGGTGTTCCAACATTCCCAATTGTGCCTTTTGCTAAATAAGCACCTGCTAATAATTCTGACATAACTTTTTGATTTAGGTTTCCTACTCATAAGGCTTTTCGGGGACGCCTCGTTTTTTTTAGTGGTTTCTGCTCCACCTGATTTGTTAATGCTATTACTTAGTGTTTTAAAAACATCTTAAATAATGCATTTGGGATGATTTCTATTTCAAAACTATATCAAATAAAAAGGCATATTTAATAAAATGATACAGGATGGAAATTATTGGGCATGAATGAGATAATGAATGACACAGAATATTTTTGCACGTAAAAACACCTATTCCTGCTCATTTAAAAAAATTAAATGCAATTATTTTAATCAAACTTTCATTTATTTTCGAAAGTTTAAAAACTTTTACTTACATTTGATCTATGGAATTCAAAGAAGCAAAAAATAAGTTCGTACAAACCTGGGGAGCATTAGGTTCTCAATGGGGAATTAATAAAACAATGGCGCAAATCCATGCTTTATTAATGGTCTCGAACGAGCCTGTTTCTATGGAAGATATTATGGAAGAATTGCAAATTTCCCGCGGCAATACCAGCATGAATTTAAAAGCTTTGATGGATTGGGGAATTGTATATAAAGAATACAAAGCCGGAGAAAGAAGAGAATTTTTTACTGCCGAAAAAGATCTTGACGAATTGGCCGTAAAAATTGCCCGAGAAAGAAGCAAAAGAGAAATTAAACCTGCTCTTAAAATATTAAAGGAAGTTTCTACAATTGATGCCAGTAATTCGGCTGAGGAAAAACATTTTGTAGATCAAACTTCTAAATTGTATGATTTCGTTTTGAAAGCAGATAATATGCTAGATAAAATGACAGAATTCAACGAAAACTGGTTGGGTCGTTTGGTTCTAAAAATAATGAAGTAAAAAAATTTAATTAAAACTTTCATTTTTTTCTGAAAGTTTAAAACACTCAATAACTATGAAAGCTATAAATTATCTTAATTACTTCTTTGTTGGCATGCCAATCTTACTAATTCTAATAGGACTTATTTCTAGTGCAGAAATAGCCTGTTGCGGTCTACTTTCAACAATACTTACCGGTTTATTTCAATTGATTTTCGGAATAAAAATGTTAATCGATGAGCCGCAGGACAAAAACCTTCAAAACTATATAAACGGGGTTATTTTTTTCTTCTTATTGTTGTTTGTGAATGCGTTAATACTTTCATGGGAATTTGTTTACTTAATTTTAGTTACAATACCTCCAATACTTGCAATTTACTTTTCTTATATAACGTTTAAAAAAGCACACCAATGAATTTCTTAAAAGCCGAATGGAAAAACCTAGCACTTTTCAATTATGAAGTTGATGCTAAAATCTTAGAAAAATATGTTCCTGCAGGAACTCAAATAGATCTTTGGAACAACAAATGTTATATAAGCCTGGTTGGTTTTATGTTCAAAAACACCAAAGTTTTAGGATTGAAAGTGCCATTTCATGCAGATTTTGAAGAAGTCAATTTAAGATTCTATGTAAAACGTTTCGGAAACGGCCAATGGAAACGCGGCGTAGTTTTCATCAAAGAAATTGTTCCTAAAAAAGCAATCACTTTTATCGCCAACACTTTGTATCAGGAACATTATGAAACTCAGAAAATGAAACATGAAATTATTGAAGGTGACACAACCAATACTTTCATTTATCAATGGAAGAATCAGGAAAGATGGAACACGATTCAATTAGAAACTAAAAAAGGTTTAACGGAAATTAAAATTGATTCTGAAGCTGAATTTATTACAGAACATTATTTTGGTTATACCAAAATCACAAAAAACCTCACTTTCGAATACGAAGTTCAGCATCCAAGATGGGAGCAATATGAAGTTTTAAATCATGCAATTGAGATTGATTTTGAAAAAACATATGGAGAGGATTTTAAATTCCTTCAAAACATAAAGCCAACTTCAGTTTTTCTTGCGAAAGGTTCCAAAATTACAGTTAAGAATAAAAGAAAATTAGAATCTGTAAAGGATCTGGAGGAAATGGCATAATAAATTCGCGATCATTAATTTATAAATCGGCAATTATGAATCTTAATATTACAGGATATTTTATCTATCTCAGCATAACGATTTTTATCATCTTGAGAGTTGGAAAAATTTGTTACAAAAACGGAAATATTTATGTAGCAGAACTGATTCCTAATCATGCAGATATTTGTCAAAAAATAAATCAGGTTTTGCTTTTAGGCTATTATCTCTTAAATATTGGTTATTGTGCGATGACCCTAATTTCCTGGCAGAAAATCTTATCCTCAACTCAGCTTATAGAAACAATCGGGATAAAAACAGCCATCATAATTTTTATCATTTCAGTTTTGCACTATCTCAACATTATAATTCTAACCAAGTACATTGACAAATTAATCAAATAACACTTAAATTCAAATATCATGGAAACTACAAAAATCTTAATCGGTTACGGCATTTATTTACCAGTTGCTTTATTCCTTACTTATTATGTTTCTAAAACACTTTTTAAAAACGGAAAAATTTTCATGCTGGATATTTTCAAAGGCCGTGAAGAAATTGCCGAAGCAACCAACAGACTTTTTGAAACCGGCTTTTATCTTTTAAATATTGGTTTTGCTTTAATGATTTTACAATTGCAATTAGGACAAGATACTTATCAGGAACTGGTCGAAAGATTGAGCTACAAAATTGGGGGATTTTCTATCTATCTTGGTGTCATGTTATTCTTCAACTTATATTTCTTTTTTAGAGGAAAAAGAAAAGCAAAAGAAGCTCACGAAGAAGAACGATTGGTTTTTAAAGCATAACTTCATATTAAAAAAGTTTGCCACGAATTTCACCAATTTTCACGAACTATATTTTTTTAATTATCAAATTGAAAATTCGTGCAATTCGTGGCTAAAAAATCACTTACAAATGAAAAAACTCATTATTGCCGCCGGAACCGGTTTTCTAGGACAAGTTTTAATTAATCATTTCAAAGATAAATTTGAAGAAATTGTAATTCTGACCCGTGGAAAATCTCAAACAATTGACGGAATAAAATATGTAAACTGGAATGCCAGAAGTTTTTCAGGTTGGGAAAATGAATTGGAAAATGCAACGGTTCTAATAAACCTTGCAGGAAAATCAGTTGATTGTCGTTATACCCAAGAAAACAAAAAAGAAATCTTACTATCCCGAATTGAGAGTACAAAGGTTTTAAACAAAGCCGTTTTGAATTGCAAAAAACCGCCACAACATTGGCTGAATTCATCAACTTCTACAATATATCGTTTTTCTCTGGATAAAGAAATGGGTGAGGTTGACGGAGAAATCGGAAATGATTTTTCTATAAATGTCGCTTTGTCCTGGGAAAAAGCATTCTTTAAAACTGAAACTCCTAATACTTTAAAAACTGCTTTAAGAACTTCAATTGTTTTAGGAAAAAATGGCGGTGCTTTTATTCCGCTTAAAACTTTGGCAAAAATTGGTTTTGGTGGAAAACAAGGTAAAGGAAATCAATTCATCAGTTGGATTCATGAAGAAGATTTTGCCAATGCGGTTGATTTTGTTATTGAGAAAGAAATTACAGGAGTAATTAACGTTGTTTCTCCGAAACCAATTCGCAATGCTGATTTTACAAAGAAACTTAGAAAAGCTGTCGGTTTTCCTTTCGGGATTCCAGTGAATACTTTTCTCCTTAAAATTGGATCTTTCTTTATTCGCACAGAAGCAGAATTGGTTTTGAAAAGCAGAAATGTGATTCCGAAAAGGCTTTTAGAGAATGGGTTTGAATTTAAGTTTGGTGATATTGATGAGGCATTTCGAGATTTAGTACACTAAAACTATCCATACTTTTGTCATCCCGAACGAGGGATCACACACGAAGTTCGACAAAGAATTGTCGATATCCTATGCGGAGTTTCTAGTGTGATCCCTGGTTCCTCGGATGACAAAGATTGCGCAAAAACAAGCTTAAATCAATGACAACAATCAATCTCACAACCAAAATAAAAGCACCAAAACAAACCGTTTTTAATGCTTCGCGAAACATCGATATTCATCAAAAATCTGCAAGTCCTACAAACGAAAAAGCAATTGCCGGTGTAATATCTGGATTAATAAATTTGAACGAAACGGTAACCTGGCGTGGGAAACATTTCGGCTTTTATCTCACACACAAAAGCCGAATTACGGCAATGACTTTCTACGATTATTTTGTGGATGAAATGGAAGAAGGAAAATTCAAATCGTTTAAACACGAACACTTTTTTGCAGAAGAAAACGGAATTACCATAATGAAAGATAAATTACAATATGAAACTCCGTTTGGACTTTTCGGGGAACTTTTCGATATATTATTTTTAGAAAAGCATCTTACTAATTTTCTTCTAGAACGAAATAAAGTTTTGAAAGAAGTCTCAGAAAAAACAGACTTAAAATATGACTTCTGATCTTGACAAAAAGGTAAAAGAAAAACAACAAAAAGTTAAAGAGAAAACTGCTGATTTGAACGAAGCGATTAAAGACAAAGAAAGTCAAGAAAAAATCGATAAAAAAAGAAAGAAATTAAACGAAGCTAAAGCTGATTTGAATAAAGCGTTGGCAGAAGAGAAAACAAAATAATTATTTTGAAATTTTTCTCTCGCAGATTTAGCAGATTGGGCAGATTTTAAAATAATCTCAATAGGCTCCAGCTTTAACTGGAGAAAAATATAATAGAATGTTAGTGGCTTTAGCCAAACTTTATCTTTCGGCTAAACCCAGATTGAATTTCATTTATTACCTCCAGCTAAAGCTGGAGGCTATTCATACAAATGATTAATAAATTTCTCTTGAAAATGAATTTTCTCTTTTTACAGTTTGCGTGAAGGATTGAGGCGGTATTCTTTTATGTAGCGGAGCGGAATAGAAAGATATAGTCGAAAGCCCGGCCCGGAGGGACACGCCTAAAATATTATCATTTAGAAATCCCGATGCATCAACATCGATTTTTTTATAAAAATACAATCATCAACCACCAAAATATCGGAACGCTTTCGACCCAGAAAGAAGTATAATATTTAGATCGGTTTGAGTTTGCGAATAAGATAAACAACATGAGCATGACCACCATAATCAGATTTATAATAAGGTCATGAAAACTGAAAGACAAAATCCCCACAATCCAAAACGGAACTAAAAGCGAAAGCCCTAAAATCTTGGTGCGCTTTATGCCTATGGTTTGGGGAACGGTTTTGAGATGCGGATCGTCATTGGCCAAATCTAAAATTTCGAAAACCAGAATCAGTACAAAAACCAATACAAATCGCTGAATACACTTAATGAAAAAATTGGATGTAAACGGAACTTCTACATTTATATAAGGCAAAACCAAAGTGGCTCCTACCCAACAAAGCGCCACGATATAAATCTTGACACCTGCCCAGTTTCGGGCATTTTTTCTGTTCGGGAAAAAGGGTAAAGTATAAAGTGCGGTGATAGCAAAAATGATAACCGAAACGATTTGTGTAATTCGTTTGAGATGAAAAAAATAATACCCAACTAAAACGAGTGAAATGAGACTTAAAACAGCGATAATTTTCAATTGATTTCCTATTGGTTTTTTCTTCAAACGAACCAAAGTATCATATTTAACAAAATTATACCCCACAATTGTTCCAAAAAAAACGAACAAAGCCATTGGTTCATCATACTGAAGATGAAACACATGAAACGTAACCCGAACCAAAGCATAACAGGATAAAGCCACATGAATACTGCTATTGAGGTAAAAATCGAATATCTGTTTTAGTAGTTTCATTTCTTAAATCTAATCAATTATTAACAAATCAACTCTTTAGTTGTAAATTTCATAAAAATTGAAGTTAAAAATACCTATTAAATTATTAATAATACTTAATTTTGCGCGACAAAAAAACAACACATTTACTATAAAATGTAATAAACCTTGTGTTACACTTGATTAAGTCAAAGACAATACATCGTGAATTGCATTGCCCTTAAAAAATTAGATAGCTACAAATGAGAACAGATGCTTTTGCTTTAAGACACATTGGCCCAAGAGAAACAGATCTTCAACACATGTTACAAACCATTGGGGTTGAATCGATCGAACAACTTGTTTACGAAACCCTTCCGGATGATATTCGTTTAAAAGCACCTTTGAATTTGGATCCTGCAATGACGGAATACGAATTCGCTAATCATATTCAGGAATTAGGAAAGAAAAACAAAGTATTCAAATCATATATTGGTTTGGGTTATCACCCAACTATCGTTCCTGCGCCAATTCAGAGAAATATCTTCGAAAATCCAGGATGGTATACAGCTTACACGCCTTATCAGGCAGAAATTGCTCAAGGTCGTCTTGAAGCAATATTAAATTTCCAGACTACAGTTATTGAACTTACAGGAATGGAAATTGCAAACGCTTCTTTACTTGATGAAGGAACTGCCGCCGCCGAAGCTATGGCTTTGTTATTTGATGTTCGTACTCGTGACCAAAAGAAAAATAACACCAACAAATTCTTCGTTTCTGAAGAAATTTTACCACAAACTTTATCCATACTTCAAACGCGTTCGACTCCTATCGGGATTGAATTAGTTGTTGGAAACCACGAAACTTTTAATTTCTCAAATGAATTCTTCGGAGCCATTTTACAATATCCGGGAAAATACGGTCAGGTAAACGATTATAGTGCTTTTGTTGCTAAAGCAAAAGAAAACGAAATCAAAGTTGCCTTTGCTGCTGATATTTTATCATTAGCGGCTTTAACTTCTCCGGGAGAAATGGGAGCTGCAGTAGTGGTTGGAACTTCACAACGTTTTGGTGTACCAATGGGTTATGGTGGTCCTCACGCTGCTTTTTTTGCAACTAAAGACGAATACAAACGATCTATGCCAGGTCGTATTATTGGAGTTTCGATCGATGTAAACGGAAACCGCGCTTTACGTATGGCATTAGGAACTCGTGAGCAGCACATTAAACGTGAAAAAGCAACTTCTAATATTTGTACGGCTCAGGTTTTACTTGCAGTTATGGCCGGAATGTATGCGGTTTACCACGGACCAAAAGGATTACAATATATTGCAAACAAAGTTCACGCATCGGCGGTTACTACTGCTGAAGAATTAAATAAATTAGGCGTTTTTCAAACTAATACAGCTTACTTTGATACTATTTTGGTTAAAGCAGATGCTCAAAAAGTAAAAGTGATTGCAGAGAAAAACAAAGTTAACTTCTACTATGTTGATGCAGATACAATTTCTATTTCGTTAAACGAAACGACTTCAATTGCTGACATCAATCAAATTATTGCCATTTTTGCTGAAGCTTTAGGAAAAGAAACTTTCACAGTTGCTGAACTAACTGCTGCAAGTCAATTACCGGCTTCACTACAAAGAACATCACCTTTCTTAACACATGATGTATTCAACAATCATCATTCAGAAAGTCAGATAATGCGTTACATCAAAAAATTAGAGCGTAAAGATTTATCATTGAACCATTCGATGATTTCATTAGGTTCTTGTACGATGAAATTAAACGCAGCTTCAGAAATGTTGCCTTTATCAATGCCTAACTGGAACAGCATTCACCCATTTGCACCAGTAGAACAAGCAGAAGGTTACATCACAATGCTTAAAAAATTAGAGCAGCAACTAAATGTAATTACCGGATTTGCCGGAACAACATTACAGCCAAACTCTGGAGCTCAGGGCGAATATGCAGGGTTAATGGCTATTCGTGCTTATCATTTATCAAGAAACGAAGCTCACCGTAATGTATGTTTAATTCCTTCATCTGCTCACGGAACCAACCCTGCTTCTGCAGCTATGGCCGGAATGAAAATCATCGTTACTAAAACGACTCCTGAAGGAAACATTGACGTAGAGGATTTAAGAGAAAAAGCTATTGAACACAAAGATGACTTATCTTGTTTAATGGTAACATATCCTTCTACTCACGGAGTTTTCGAATCTTCGATTATTGAAATCACTAAATTAATCCACGATAATGGCGGATTAGTATATATGGATGGTGCAAACATGAATGCGCAAGTTGGATTAACAAATCCTGCTACAATTGGAGCCGACGTTTGTCACTTAAACTTACACAAAACATTTGCTATTCCTCATGGTGGTGGTGGACCTGGAGTTGGGCCAATTTGTGTAAACGAAAAACTGGTTCCATTTTTACCAACAAACCCAATTCTTAAAGTAGGCGGAGAACAAGCAATTACAGCTATTTCATCTGCTCCTTACGGATCTGCTTTAGTATGTTTAATTTCTTACGGTTACATCACAATGATGGGAGCTGAAGGATTAAAAAGTGCTACAGAGCATGCTATTTTGAATGCCAACTATATGAAATCCCGTTTCGAAGGACACTACCCAATTCTTTACACAGGAGAATGCGGAAGAGCGGCTCACGAAATGATTTTAGATTGTCGTGCATTTAAAGAAAACGGAATTGAAGTGGGTGATATAGCAAAACGTTTGATGGATTACGGTTTCCACGCTCCTACGGTTTCTTTCCCGGTAGCAGGAACTTTAATGATCGAACCAACTGAATCTGAAGATTTAGCAGAATTAGATCGTTTTTGTGACGCTCTTATTTCAATCAGAAAAGAAATTGAAGTTGCAACAGCCGATGATAAAAACAATGTATTGAAAAATGCACCGCACACATTGGCAATGTTAACAACTGACAATTGGGATTTCCCATACACTAGAGAAAAAGCAGCTTACCCATTAGAGTACATTGCTGAAAATAAATTCTGGCCATCAGTTCGTCGTGTAGATGATGCTTACGGTGACAGAAACTTAGTTTGCAGCTGTGCTCCTATCGAAGCTTACATGGAAAACTAAGAAATAAGTTTTACCTAAAATAAATTTCCAAACCCGACACGTTTTTAAAGCTTGTCGGGTTTATTTTTTGTTTCAAGTTTCAAGTTCAGCAACGTGAAACCAGAGGCTTTCTCAAAATCTACAATCAGAAATCTATAATGTAAAATTTAATCTGGGCGTGCCACCATCCCGGTAAAACAGCTAATTTACTGTACGCTTATTCTCCCTTTTATCGGGATGCTGTCGGGCTATCCAGTCCGCTGCGGCGGATTCCTCCTATCTCAATGTCATTAAGTTAAGATTTTAGAAAATAAAATTATTGCAAATCAAATCCGTTTTTATCCGCGTTTTTACGAAGTAAATCTGTTTTTATCCGCGTCAAAATTAGACGCTGATTTTACTGATTCGCTAAAGCGAAAACGCTGATAAAAACAGATTTTTCTAATTACGTTCTTGATTGAACTGTTAAGTAATTTTATAGATTTTTCCTTAACTTAATGACATCCTCCTATCCTCACGCAAAAACTACATTAACGCCTACAAAACTTCAAAACAAAGCGTAAGGTTTTCTATTTTTTAACACTTTTTGAAACTTCGGTTTTATTTGTAACAAAACATAAAAAAACTTTACAATTTTTCCAAAAAAAAATAAATCAAAAAACAAATCTCAATCGTTTGAAATCTCGGTAAAACTTAAAATTCGTTAGAAAATTAACAATAAATCCCACAAATAATTATTATTTCATAATTATATGCATGCATAGTATTTTTTATGATAGTTATCATGAATTTATTTATACTTTAGCAATAAATTTATCGGATAATTACTGAATAATGAAAATAAAAATAATAGGCATCGGAAGCTATATTCCAAATAAAGAAGTAAGCAATACTGACTTTGGTGATCATGTTTTTTTGAATGAAGACGGAACTCCTTTTGCTTACCCTAACGAAGTTGTAATTAAAAAATTCAAAGGTATTACCGGAATCGAAAATCGCCGTTATGCCGAAGACCAACATACCTCATCTGATTTAGCCTTTTTCGCTGCCGAAAGAGCACTTGAAAATGCTAAAATAGATCGTGAAACCTTAGATTATATCATTTTCGCCCACAATTTTGGCGATGTAAAATCTGGAACCAATCAATCTGACATTTTACCAAGTTTAGCTACTCGTGTAAAAAACAAATTAAATATTAAAAACCCTAAATGTGTCGCTTACGACATTCTTTTTGGATGTCCGGGCTGGATCGAAGGTGTTTTGCAAGCCAACGCTTTTATCAAGTCAGGTATGGCAAAACGTGTTTTGGTAATTGGTGCTGAAACGTTATCAAGAGTTGTAGACGATCACGATCGTGATTCTATGATTTATTCTGATGGTGCCGGTGCTTCAATTCTGGAAGCTTCTGATGATGAAGCAGGTTTACTATCTTACGAAAGTGCCACTTTTGCCAATGATGAAGCCAACTTTTTGTTCTTCGGAAAATCATACAACCCAGATTTAGATCCGGATATTAAATACATCAAAATGTACGGTCGTAAGATCTACGAATTTGCTTTAAGCCAGGTTCCTTGTGCCATGAAAAGCTGTTTAGACAAAAGCGGAATCGGTATTGATGAAGTAAAGAAAATCCTGATTCACCAGGCCAACGAAAAAATGGATGAAGCCATCGTTGCACGTTTCTACAAACTATACGATAAAACTGCACCTGAAAACATTATGCCAATGAGTATTCATGATTTAGGAAACAGCAGCGTTGCAACTGTACCTACTTTATTTGACTTATTGATTCAGGGAAAATTAGAAAATCATGAAATCAACAAAGGAGACGTTGTTATTTTTGCTTCAGTTGGAGCAGGAATGAATGTCAATGCATTTGTTTATAGATATTAATTTATAGTTGCAGTATTCAGTCACAGTTTACAATATGCTGAACTCAATACTGTAAACTGCGACTGTAAACTAAAAAAAAGTCCGCATTTTAAAATGCGGACTTTTTAGTATATTTGCGACCTAATTATAAAATCAAGAACGAGAGATTGTTTCGTTCCTCGCAACGACTATGTACGAAAAAACGTTTCCGAATAAAAGATTCAAACTTACCTTAGAGTTTTTACAAAAACACGTTAAAACATCAGAAACCATTTTTGATTTTGGTGTACCAAATCCATTCTCAAAAATAATGGAAGAAAACGGTTATACCGTAAAAAACACCAAAGGCGAAGATTTAGACAACGATCAAACAGCTTTACAAACAGAAGACTATACTGTTTTTACTGCATTTGAAATTTTCGAACACCTGCTAAATCCGTACACCATTCTACAAAATGTAAAGTGTGATAAATTATTAATTTCAATTCCGTTACGTTTATGGTTTTCTCCGGCATATCGTTCTAAAACAGATATGTGGGACAGACATTACCACGAATTTGAAGACTGGCAATTAGACTGGCTTTTAGAAAAAACAGGCTGGAAAATAACGGATCGCCAAAAATTCACCCATCCGGTAAAAAAGTTTGGCTTCAGACCATTACTAAGATATTTCACTCCAAGATATTATATTGTGGTAGCTGAAAAGATAAAAGCATAAAACAAATTCCAATATTTAAATTCCAAATTCCAATTTGAACCTAACCGGTAAGATTGGAATTTGGAATTTAAAAAGATTGGGATTTAATTTGACAAACATGAAATATTACATCGTTATTCCCGCGCACAACGAGCAAAATCTAATCGGTCTGACTTTGCAATCTTTGGTTTCGCAAACTGTTTTGCCATCAAAAGTAGTGGTTGTAAACGACAACTCGACTGATAAAACCGAAGAAGTGGTTTTGAGTTTTGCCAAGGACAATCCGTTCATTTCTGTTGTAAATAAAACTTCAGATGCGATTCATATGCCGGGAAGCAAAGTAATTCAGGCTTTCCAGAAAGGTTTCGAAACACTGGATTCGGATTATGATATTATTGTAAAAATAGACGGTGATTTAATTTTTCCTCCTAATTATTTTGAAACGATAATTAAACATTTTGAATCTGATCCTAAAATTGGAATGGTCGGAGGATTTTGTTACATCGAAAAAAATGGCGACTGGATATTAGAAAACCTAACCGATAAAGATCATATTCGTGGCGCACTGAAAGCATATCGTACAGCAACTTACAAGCAAATTGGAGGTTTAAGACCCGCTATGGGCTGGGACACGGTAGACGAATTACTTTGTAAATATTATGATTGGAAAATCGTTACCGACGAATCTTTACATGTAAAACACCTTAAACCAACAGGTGCAAATTACAACAAAACAGCACGTTATAAACAAGGAGAAGCTTTTTATACGTTAGGATACGGTTTTTGGATTACCGCAATTGCATCGGCAAAACTGGCGATGATGAAAAAAAAACCATTTTTATTTTTAGACTATATAAGAGGATTCTGGAAAGCAAAAAAAGCAAAAACACCTCTATTAGTTACACCCGAACAAGCTAAATTTATAAGAAATTATCGTTTTCAGAAAATGAAACAAAAGCTTTTTTAGTTTTTAAAACTTAAAAAACTGTAAACTCAAACTGTAAACTGTAAACTAATCCTTAATTTAGCCAATATTACTAAAATTATGATGCTAATCCGTTATATATCTCAACTAGGAAGATATTTTTTAATGCTGAAAGAAATTTTTAACAAACAGACGAAATGGTCTGTGATGAAAAAATTGATTTTTAAAGAAATCGACGATTTAATAATCGACTCTCTTGGCATTGTTTGCTTTATCTCTTTTTTTATTGGAGGAGTTGTTGCCATTCAAACCGCGTTAAACTTAACTAATCCATTAATTCCAAAATATTTAATTGGATTTGCTACACGTCAATCGGTGATTTTAGAGTTTGCTCCAACTTTTATTTCGGTAATTATGGCCGGAAAAATGGGATCTTACATCACATCAAGTATTGGTACAATGCGTGTTACAGAACAGATTGATGCCTTAGAAGTTATGGGTGTTAACTCATTAAACTACTTAGTTTTCCCAAAAATAATAGCTTTATTAATGTATCCTTTTGTAATTGGTATTAGTATGTTCCTTGGGATTTTTGGAGGATGGCTTGCTTGTGCTTATGGAGGATTTTCAACCAGTGAAGATTTTATTCAGGGTGCTCAAATGGAGTTTATTCCTTTTCATATCACTTATGCTTTTATTAAAACTTTAATATTCGCAATGTTATTGGCTACAATCCCGTCTTTTCACGGATATTACATGAAAGGTGGCGCACTAGAAGTTGGTAAAGCAAGTACAGTTTCATTTGTATGGACCTCTGTTTGTATCATTCTTTTTAATTATATATTAACTCAATTATTATTAGGATAATGATCGAAGTAAAAAACATAGAAAAATCATTTGGTGACAGTAAAGTTTTAAAAGGCGTTTCGACGGTTTTTGAAACTGGAAAAACCAACTTGATTATTGGACAAAGTGGATCGGGAAAAACGGTTTTATTAAAAACCTTATTAGGAATTCATACTCCAGATTCAGGAACAATTGAATTTGACGGTCGTATTTATTCTGAATTAAACCCTGACGAAAAACGAGAATTAAGAACTGAAATTGGAATGGTTTTTCAGGGAAGTGCTTTATTTGACTCCATGACTGTTGAAGAAAATGTCGCTTTCCCATTAAAAATGTTCACCAACGATAACAAAGCTAAAATTCAGGAACGTGTTGATTTTGTGTTAGAAAGAGTAAATCTTGTTGACGCGCATAAAAAATTACCTTCTGAAATTTCTGGTGGTATGCAAAAACGTGTGGCGATTGCCCGTGCGATTGTAAACAATCCGAAATATTTATTTTGTGACGAACCTAACTCAGGTTTAGACCCGAACACCTCAACTTTGATCGATAACCTGATTAAAGAAATCACCGAAGAATACAATATCACTACGGTAATCAATACGCACGATATGAATTCGGTAATGGAAATTGGTGAGAATATTGTTTTCCTAAAAAAAGGTGTAAAAGCCTGGCAGGGAACTAAAGAAGAAATCTTTAGAACCGATAACAAAGATATTGTGAAGTTTGTTTACTCTTCGAACCTATTTAAAAAAGTGAGAGAAGCATATCTTAAGGGATAAAAATTCCAATATTTTAAATTCCAATTCTGGAAGAACTCAATAAAAAAATTCCAAATTCCAACTGCATCAGTATTGGAATTTGGAATTTTTTATTTGGAATTTCCTCTCTACGGTTGGAATTTGGAATTTAAAATATTAGAATTTTCATCAGGCTTAATGATGGTTTATCAATTCTACCTCAGCATTTGGGTTAAAAAGATACGTTCTTCCTGAACTGATTTCGATACATTCAAAACGTTTTGTTCTCACAGCTAGTTTCTTGAATACTTTTCCGTTTTTAATTCTGAATACACTTCCGTACGGAATTTCAAAAACATAGTTTTTATCGTTTTGCGCGTCATATTGCTTTAAAGCCAAAGACAAAGTAGTATCAGTGTCACTACTCGCAGATGGGTTCTTAAAATGCCTTGCTAATAAAGGCAATAATTGACTTGGGAAAATCTCCGGACGGATAAAAGGAACCATCATACGCTGAAAGGTAAGTTTCCATTCATTTCCGTGTGGCTTTATATTTCGTCCAAACCTTTCAAACGCAACTAAATGCGAAATCTCATGAATCAACGTAATCAAAAAACGGTATTTATTTAAACTGGCATTTACCGTGATCTCATGTTTTCCACTCGGTCCTCTCCTATAATCTCCATGACGTGTTTGGCGTTCATTTACGATCTTAAGATGCACCTGATTGGCAACAATCAAATCAAAGACAGGCTTTACAGCATGTTCCGGTATATATCTGGCTAAAGTTTCGTTCAATTTCTTTTTACGTTAAAAGTTATTTGTTAGAAGTTAAAAGTTTAATATTCAGATTTGGAATTTGGAATTTCTAAAATTGGGATTTTAATTAAGGATTAGTAGAAGAAACCTCCAGCACTTTCCCGTTAAAATATTTATTTCCGTTAAGAGTAAAATCATAAATATAAGTTGCCATTCCTTCAGCAGAAATTGGGGCCTGATATCCCGGGAAAGCTTCATTTAGCATTTCAGTCTGAACTGAACCCAGAGCCAGAACATTAAACGAAATTCCCTGTTCCTTATATTCTTCTGCCAATAATTCGGTTAAGGTAATTACAGCACCTTTACTTGAACTATAAGCGGCTAATCCTGCAAATTTAAGACTTCCTCTTACACCACCGATCGAGCTAATTGTAACGACATGACTTCCTTTTTGAAGATACGGCAAACAAATGCGGGTAAGATTCGCCACAGCAAAAACATTCACTTTATAAATACTTTCAAAATCAGCCTGAGTGGTTTCAGCAAAAGGTTTTAATAATAAAGCTCCGGCATTATGCACTACAGCATCGACTTTTTTCCAGGTCGAAGAAAGAAAACTGTCTACTTCCTTCAAAGCAGCTTCATCGGCCAAATCGACTGAAAGGCAAGTGATGTTTTGATGTTCTAAAAGTGTTTGAGGTATTTTTCTGGAAATGGCCAAAACCTGATTTCCGGCATTAGCAAATTGTAATGCTAATTCGTAACCAATTCCTCTGCTGGTTCCGGTAACAATAATATTTTTCATAAGGCAAAAATAAGCAAATCAGATAAAAAGACCGATTATTTATTCATTGTAATTTCTTGAGTTGGCGTAGTAGCAATTTTGGTCACCGCCGGTAAAAATTCCTGAATAAAAGAAGTCATGTGCGGAATGTCCATTAATTTAAATTCATCCGCAACATGGTGATAGAAATCGAAGTTCTCAAAATCAAAAGTACTTATAGACTGACAAGGTTTCCTGAACGCTTCATAAAACGAATAATTATCTGATCTGTAAAACAATTGATACTCGGCTTCTTTTGGTAAAAACCCAATAGTCTTTTTTCCTGTGTATCCATTTATTTTTTCGGCCATATTCGATTTATCAAAACCGGTAATGTAAGCCAGATAATCGCGTTTCATTGGCACACCAATCATTTCGATATTTAGTTGTGCATATAAATTGAAGTTTTGCTTTTGAAGTTCCTGCACTAAACTTTTAGACCCTAACAAACCTTTTTCTTCACCGGCAAAAAACACAAAAAGAATACTGCGTTTATTTGATTTTGTTTCACTAAAATATTTTGCCATTTGTGCAACAGCCGTAACTCCTGAAGCATCATCGTTAGCACCATTATTAATCACATCTTCCTGTTGCTTTTTCTCCAGACCAATATGATCGTAATGCGCACTTAATACCACAAATTCTTTTTTTAGCACAGGATCTGTTCCTTCCAGAACCCCAACAATATTATAGGCGGGAGATTTAAAATTAGTCAGCGTATCACGATACGAGGAAAAATAAGGTTTTACATTATTCTTCTTAAAAAAATCTTCTAGAAACACTGCTGCTTTTTCGATTCCTTTTGTACCGGTTTCACGACCTTCTAATTCATCCGAAGAAAGATATTTTAGAAAGTCAGACACTTCGGCCTCATTTATTTTATAGGTAATTTCAAGTGGTTCCGAAATTGATTTTGACTCTTTTTCGCTTACTGTTGTTGTATTCGACTTACAGGCTAACAAAGCAAACAGAAGAAGGAAGTATAGCTTTTTCATAAAAATAAAACTGAATTAATAGCTGAGTTATTGGTTTAAAAGTATAATATTCCGAAAATTAAAAAAATTATCCATAAAAAAACCCTTTCGATGCTAAAAAAGCTGAAAGGGTATTTTTTTATAATAAAGGGAAATTAAATTTATCCTGCAATTACAGATCTTGAAATTACAATTTTCTGAATTTCAGAAGTTCCTTCATAGATCTGAGTAATTTTTGCATCACGCATAAAACGCTCTACATGGTATTCTTTTACATAACCATTTCCTCCGTGAATCTGAACCGCTTCAACCGCAGTATCCATTGCCACTTGCGAAGCAAATAATTTTGCCATTGCACCGCTTACATCGTAGTTTTTATGCTGGTCTTTATCCCAAGCCGCTTTCATACACAAATGACGTGCTGCTTCAATATTCACCGCCATATCTGCCAGTTTAAAAGCAATTGCCTGATGATTGCAAATTTCTGTTCCAAAAGCTTTACGTTCTTTCGAATATTTCAAAGCCAACTCATAAGCTCCCGAAGCAATTCCCAAAGCCTGAGATGCAATCCCGATACGTCCGCCTGCAAGTGTTTTCATCGCAAACTTAAATCCGAAACCGTCTTCTCCAATTCTGTTTTCTTTAGGAACTTTTACATCACTAAACATTAATGAGTGTGTATCAGAACCGCGAATTCCCATTTTTTGTTCTTTTGGACCAATAGAAAAGCCCGGCATATCTTTGGTCATGATCAAAGCATTAATTCCTTTGTGTTTTAATTCAGGATGCGTTTGCGCAATTACCAAATAAACTGATGCTGTATTTCCGTTTGTAATCCAGTTTTTGGTTCCATTTACAATATAGTGATCTCCCATATCTACCGCAGTAGTTTTTTGCGAAGTGGCATCACTGCCTGCTTCCGGCTCACTTAAGCAAAATGCTCCGTGAATTTCTCCAGATGCTAGACCCGGTAAATATTTTTGTTTTTGTTCTTCGGTTCCAAATTCCTGTAAACCCCAACAAACTAATGAATTGTTTACAGACATTACTACAGAAGCTGATGCATCTACTTTCGAGATTTCTTCCATAGCAATAACATATGAAATCGCATCCAGACCGCTACCTCCGTATTTAGGATCAACCATCATTCCCATGAATCCTAGTTGTCCCATTTTTTTTACTTGCTCAGTCGGAAAAATTTGTTTTTCGTCACGTTCAATAACGCCCGGTAACAATTCATTTTGAGCAAAATCTCTGGCAGCTTGTTGAATCATTAAATGTTCTTCGGTCAGATTGAAATCCATAGTTATATTGTTTTATTATTTCCCCTAAACCAAATTTTAAAAATTTTGCTTAGCTGATGGTTACTTTTGTTTTTTTGAATTGTTTTATTTCCTTAAAAAAGGCTTTCAAAGATAATTTTTAAATGTGGAATTAACAATGCGTGCATATAAATTTAATAGATTTGCAACAATTACGATATCGTTTTCGTAATAATTATGAAATTTAGCAATACAGACGCTAAGTTTGCAACGTTTTCTGTAAAATTGAAGAATATAATTACAGCTAAAAATAAGGTAACACATGAATCTTTGGCTCATTTACCAGAGCAAAAAGATTAAACAAGTCATAAAACACGTAAATCTACGTAAAACAAGTCTTACTAATTTGATTATTAATTAAATACGATAAAAAAACTTGACTACCCCAAGAAAAAAACTCACGAATAAACGACGTTTAATTGATAAATTAACATTATTTTTGCCTAAAAATTATAAAATTGACAGAACATGAAAAAGATTTTACTACTCCTTACTCTCCTTTTAAGCATACAATTTTCTACCGTTTCTGCCCAAACTCAACTCGAAGTAAATGGCGTTACAGTTCCAAGAAAAATTGAATTTCAAAACAAATCTTTACAGCTTAACGGAGCCGGAGGAAGATCTAAAATGTGGCTCGAAGTTTATGTTCAGGCATTGTATTTATCTCAATTAAGTCAGGATCCTCAATTTATTATTGATAGTGATACTGAGATGGCAATTCGAATTGAGATTACATCATCTATGGTTTCTTCAAACAAATTAACCAAAGCAATGAATACCGGTTTCGAAAAATCGGCAGGAAGTAATCTTGAAGAATTACGACCAAGAATAGAAGATTTTAAAAAACTGCTAAGTGATCCTATTAAAGAAAAAGATGTTTTTGTTTTAGGTTACAATCCGCTTGATCAAACTATAAATGTTTATAAAAATGAAGTTTTGAAAGGAAAGGTTCCCGGATTCGATTTCAAAAAAGCATTGTTCGGAATCTGGCTTTCTAATAAACCAGTAGACGAAACACTAAAAAAACATTTACTGGGAATATAAAAATTCTACTAAATTTTACAGAATATGAAAGCCGAAAACGCATTGTTTTCGGCTTTCTTTTTTTTGTTTGTTAAAATTGCAACAGAATACATTATTCGCATTATTCTATTTTATACTTTTACGCAAACTAAACATATCTCAACAAAATGAAAGATTTATTACAGCAATTTGAAAATAAAGAGCCTGAAATTGTTTTTAACTGGAAAGATTCTGAAACTGAAGCTGAAGGTTGGACTGTTATTAATTCACTTCGCGGAGGAGCTGCAGGTGGAGGAACAAGAATGAGAAAAGGCTTAGATATGAATGAAGTTTTATCATTGGCCAAAACAATGGAAGTGAAATTTTCGGTTTCGGGACCTGCTATTGGAGGAGCCAAATCAGGAATCAATTTTGACCCGAATGATCCTCGTAAAAAAGGGGTGTTACAACGTTGGTACAAAGCGGTTTCTCCTTTATTAAAAAGTTATTACGGAACTGGTGGAGATTTGAATGTAGATGAAATTCACGAAGTAATCCCAATGACAGAAGAATGTGGTGTATGGCATCCGCAGGAAGGTGTTTTTAACGGACATTTTAAACCAACCGAAGCAGATAAAATCAATAGAATTGGTCAATTACGTCAGGGTGTAATTAAGGTTATCGAAAACCCTAAATTCTCTCCGGATGTAACCAGAAAATATACTGTTGCCGATATGATTACAGGTTATGGCGTTGCCGAAGCGGTTCGTCATTTCTACGCGACATACGGCGGAGACATAAAAGGTAAAAAAGCAATCGTACAAGGTTTTGGAAATGTTGGTTCTGCAGCTGCTTTTTACCTTGCTGAAATGGGTGCAAAAGTTATCGGGATTATTGACCGTGATGGTGGATTGATCAAAGAGGAAGGTTTTTCTTTTGAAGAAATAAGAACTTTATTCCTGAATAAAGACGGAAACAAATTAGTGGCCGACAATATGATTCCGTTTGAAGAAATCAACTCAAAAATATGGACCATTGGTGCTGAAATTTTCACGCCTTGCGCTGCATCAAGATTGGTACAACAAACCCAAATTGACAGCCTGATCGCAAATGGACTAGAAGTAATTTCTTGTGGTGCGAATGTTCCTTTTGCTGACAAGGAAATTTTCTTTGGTTCGATCATGGAAGAAGTAGATCATAAAGTAAGTTTGATTCCTGATTTTATTTCGAACTGCGGAATGGCAAGAGTTTTTGCTTATTTTATGGAGAAGAAAGTTCAAATGACAGATGAGGCTATTTTTAATGATACTTCTGAAATTATAAAAAATGCGATTGTAAAAGCTCATGCTTTAAATCCATCAAAAACAAATATTAGTGCAACGGCTTTCGAAATTGCATTGAAACAATTAGTATAATTTTCTTTATACTTTTATTTTAAAACGAGCTAAATTATTTTGCTCGTTTTTTTTATGCCATAGATTATTAAGATTAAAAAGATTTTCAAGCTGTGTAATAAAGTTTTCTCGCAGATTTGGCAGATTGAGCAGATTTTTTCTTTTGAAGAATCAATAAATAGTATATTTTCAAAAATTGACCTGCTAAATCTTCCAAATCTGCGAGAGAAAACAACTCATTACAAAATAGCTGCAGCTCTTTGATTTTAAACAATTTTTACTACTTTTAAACGTTTTTATTATATACTATTACAAAACTCAGAATCAAAATGACTTTTACAGATTCTTCAGATAAAAAGAAATCGCTATTAATATCTACAGCTATTTATGCTGTTTTGTTGCTGCTTTTATTTTTCATTCGTTTTTGGCCTCCTTATAATCCGGAGAACAATGCAGCACTTGCTTCAGGCGGTGGCGGTGGCGGCGTGACGGTTAATTTTGGAGATAGTGATTTAGGATCAGGAGCGAATTATAAGAGTGAAGTTTTAAACATAAAAAACAACGTTAAACAAGCTCCTGCAAAAGCAACTCCAGACGAAGCGATCATAACACAGGAGAATACAAAAGACGATGTGAATGATGTAATAATTCCGGCAAAGGAAAAACCTAAAAAAGCTACTCCAGTTGTAAAACCGCAAGCGAAACCTGTTCCTGAAAAACCAAAAGTTTCTAATTCTACAAACGATGCTTTATCAAGTATTTTAAAAGGATCGAACAAAGGTGGCGATGGCGACGATAAAGCAGCAGGAAATAAAGGAAAAGCTAACGGAAGCTTAGGTTCTAACGGATATTATGGCGCCGGAGGTTCCGGTGGCGGAACTGGCGGTGGAAACGGCACAGGAAATGGAGTTGGTACAGGAAGCGGTTACGGAGCCGGAAGCGGCGGTGGTTCTGGCGGTGGCTCAGGATACTCGTTAGGAACTCGAAAAGCATTATCGAAACCGGCACCAAAATATACCTGCAATGAAGAAGGAAGGGTTGTCGTTGAAATTACAGTCGATCAAAACGGAAAAACGATTAGTGCAACTCCGGGAATAAAAGGTACTACAAATACAGCAAGATGTTTACTTGATCAGGCGAAGATTGCTGCCATGAATACAAAATGGGAACCAGATTCTGATGCGGCTGCCAAACAAGTGGGTAAGATTATTTATAATTTTAGTTTGGATTAAGAAACATGAATTGCACTGATTTACACTAATTGCTGGATTTCGAATATATAAAAAAGGCTTTCTGAATATTTCAGAAAGCCTTTTTTATTCGCTTTTATGTAATCTCGACGCAGGAGAAATCCTTACAATCACATACTCTACTACTTTTTCTTTAATCTTTTTTCTATTTTCTTTCTTCTATTCTCTTTTCTATTCTCTTTCTTCTATTCTCTTTTCTTCCGCGTAAGGGATAGAAGCTGGCTACCGAAGTAGTGCTGATAGCCCGAACGCAATAAAAAAATGGGCAAATCAACGTGATGCTGATTGGCCCATTTTTTTATTGTGGTCACGCCCAAATGATCATTTTACTTGGGACTTGTAGCAATTACAAACTTCAAATTGTTCTTTACTCCTATTTGCAGTACGTCGACTAAATCCTGTACTTGCAGATTAAACGGAATTCTAACTACAACGGTTTGCTCCTTGTCTGCTCCTATTTTTGACATCAGACTCGTTTCGAGATTTTCAAAATCTACGGGTTCTTTGTCGATGTAGAACTTTTTATCTTCGGTAACTGATAAACTGATCAGTTGCTTATTTGTTTTTTCATTTGATTTCGCTTTAGGCAAAGTCATTTTTATAACATTAGGGTTTGCAAGTGTTGAGATAATAAGGAAAAACAACAGCAGGAAAAACATAATATCACTTAATGATGAAGTCGCCACTTCGGCATGAAATCTTCTTTTTCTCTTAATAGACATACCTTATGCTCTTTGAATTATATTTACAAATTCTAATATTTGTTTTTGGATTTTTAAAGCAAAATCATCAATTTTTCCGTTTAGTAAATGGTAAGCACTATAGGCAATAATACCTACGATTAATCCTGAACCTGAACTGATCATTTTTTCGTATAATCCTCCGGAAATGTTTCCGATACTAATGTTTTCTGTAACTGAGATGCTGTAGAAGATTTTGATAACTCCGGAAATGGTCCCGATAAATCCTAAAGTTGGTGCGATACCGGCGATAAGTCCCAGATGCCCCAAACGTCTTTCCATTTCTCCAATTTCGATATCGGCAGCACGGTCCATGTTTGATTCTATTTCTGCAATTGGTCTTCCGATTACGAGAACTCCTTCTTTTAGAATATTTCCTGCAGCGGTATTGCTTCTTTCTACAATTGTTCTTGCCAATTCTATATTACCGGCATTTAGTTTGTCTCCTACATCCTGCATTAATCGTGCATCGATTTTAGAGGCTTTACTTATATATAGATAACGTTCTATAATAACGTAAAAGGTGTAGAATAATAATAGGGCAATTGGGATTAGGAAAAAACCTCCTTTTAAGATAAATCCTAAAACTGAGATTTCGGTATTTGGTGCAATTTTTTCGATAACTACTTTTGATGCGGCGTTTGCAATGGTGTCTGTTTGTAATTGAATAAAACTAAACATATATTAATTCTGGTTTTTAATAATTAATTCTAAAAAATATTTGAAATTTGCAATAAAGATAATTTTCGCTGTAATATAAAACTAAAAAAAACGAAAATTATTTCAATCGACAACTATTTTATCCAAAATACATGAACTATCAGGAAACTACGAATTGGATGTTTAATCAACTCCCGATGTATCAACTTCAGGGCGCCTCTGCATATAAGGAGGATTTGACCAATATTAAACTATTGGCAACGCATCTTGATAACCCTCAAAACAGGTTAAAATGCATTCATGTTGCAGGAACAAACGGCAAGGGATCGACTTCGCATATGCTGGCCTCGGTTTTACAGGAAGCGGGATATAAAGTGGGTTTGTATACTTCGCCTCACTTAAAGGATTTCAGGGAGAGAATTAAAATAAATGGTGAAGAAATTTCGGAAGATTTTGTTTGTGAATTTGTCGCCAAACACAAGGATTTTTTTGAAGCGAATGATATGAGTTTTTTCGAAATGTCGGTTGGTTTGGCTTTTGATTATTTTGCTTCTGAGAAAACAGATATTGCAATTATCGAAGTGGGTCTTGGCGGAAGATTAGACGCTACTAATATTATCACGCCTTTGGTTTCGGTTATTACGAACATCGATTTAGATCATACTCAATTTTTAGGCAATACTCCGTCAGCAATTGCTGGTGAAAAGGCCGGAATTATTAAACCTAATGTTCCTGTTGTTATTGGTGAATATACGAATGAAACTCAGCCTGTATTTTTGGCTAAAGCCGAAGAAAACAAAGCGACTATATATTTTGCTGCTGATTTAATTGCTGAAGTTTTCCCTTCGGATTTAATTGGGGATTACCAATTTCATAATAAGAAAACGGTTCAGGAAACTATTGCTGTTTTGAATTCTCAAAATGAATTTAAGGTTTCTGATGAAAGTCTGAAATCTGGTTTATTGAAGGTGGTAAAAAATACGGGCTTACAAGGAAGATGGCAGCAATTGGGCGAAAATCCGAAAATCATTTGCGACACGGCACATAACAAACATGGTTTGGCGGTTGTGATGAATCAGATTCAAAAAGAAACTTTTGATCGTTTACATATTGTTTTGGGAGTTGTAAACGACAAAGACCTGGATGCTATTTTGCCTCTTTTTCCTAAAAATGGACACTACTATTTCTGCAGGCCTGATTCGTCGAGAGGTTTAGACACTGAAATCCTGAAAGAAGCGGCTAAAAAACATGATTTATTAGGAGAGAAATACGATTCTGTAGCCGAAGCTTTCACTGCTGCGAAGCAAAACGCCACAGAAAATGATTTTATCTATGTTGGCGGAAGCACTTTTGTTGTTGCCGAATTGCCATTAAACTAACGGAATTTTAAATTGTCTGAAAAAGACTAAAAAAACTTCTTTTATAATAAATTCAATTACAACGAGATAGAAAAAACTTTAAAAAAACTTTAAATTTTTAGCGGGTTTTGTTTGCAGAACTGAAAAAGTGCCTTATATTTGCACTCGCAATCACAAACGATAGCAACCTAGTAAAATAGGGCGATTAGCTCAGCTGGTTCAGAGCACCTCGTTTACACCGAGGGGGTCGGGGGTTCGAACCCCTCATCGCCCACCAATTTTAAGCAACCTCTAAAGTCTTTTGATTTTAGAGGTTTTTTATGGTTCGAAAAAACTTCACTTTTCTGCGTCCATCTGTGATCCCTTAATTTTGGGATCAAACGCAAAGTTTGGGGATTAGGCAAAAAGATTAGATAATCTGAATAAGAAGAAATCTAGAAATATACTAAATTTAGTAAAAACACAAAATTCTCAAAGCTTTGTTATTTTTTCTCTTTTACCTGAATAATTTCACTTTTTATGGAATCATTCGGTTTTAGTGTATCCTTTTCTTTATTAATGATTTCATTATCACTAATTGTATCATTATCGATTACTGCTGGCTCTCCATCTATTACTGCTTTTCCCATACAGCTTGATAAAGAAAAAAGAAGACTCAAGGAAAACAAGACTAATTTCTTAATTGGTTTAATCCTAATTCTGCTCACTCTATTTCTCAAGTTATCATATTTGAAACTATTGTCATTCTTAATTTGATCAAACTTAAAATGGCCACAAATACTTTCTTTTCCTGAGTTTTCAATCAAATAATTTTTAATTTCAATATTCTCCATTTTCGTAAAATCAATTACTGTTTTACTACAAGAATTACAAAATCTGCCCTCTTTATTTGGTATCATTGAATTCCAATTTTGACTGCAGGGTTTTGGGATAATAATTTTATTTTCCATTTGATTAAAGAATTATTAATTGTTGTTTAAAGCTTGTTAGCTTCTTCACGCAAGACAAATATAATGCCGCAATAAATGAACTCTTAAAATTGAGAAAAAATATAGTTGCAGTTCTTATTAATCAATTACTCAATTTCACTTTTATTATTTTAAAATTTCCGTTTTCATCTTCTTCCCATTTATCTTGGCCAATTAAATAATATTTCCCTTTTTCTTTAATTATCCGATTTTCAAAATCCTTGTCTTCTGATATGAATGCATTAGTTTTTGCGATCATATGCCAGATTCTATTTTTAAATGACCAGATTGAAATATTATTCCACCAACCTTCATTTGTCCTTGAAAAAACTATTATTTCGTTTGCCTTGTCATTATTAACATCTTCAGTTTTCACTACAAAGATCCCTAAACTTTGAGCAAAACTTATTTTAGGAATATTATCTTTAAATTCAATATCTATATCACAACTATTTCTTCCGCATTCAATTTCACTTGTTATTACATTCCATTTATAATTTACAAATGCCGTATCATTAATTTTATCATTATCAAGATCCCCCACAAAAAATTTTCTGTTATATATTTCTATTTTATCCGTAATAGGTTTTTCTATTTTCGTTTTTTTCGAAATACTTTTTTCTGTTTTAGTTTCGCAACTATAAATAACCAAAAGCAAAATTAAAAATCTAATTTTCATAATTACATTTCCTCTATTATACTAAACGTCGATTAACTCATTTACATCAGCAATAAAAAATCTTAATCTCTTCAACTTATAAACGTTCAATGCTTTTTATGGTAATCCCAACAAAGCAATCATCCATACAGCCTTTTTCGACATATCCGCATTGCGATATTAGTCCATCATTTTTTGCTTCAAAATAATTCGTTACATTTTTTCGTTTCACTAGCCATTCATCTTTCGCTTTTGCGTAGATTTCGTCTAATGTTAAAGCAGCGGCAGCACCTGAATTTTGATGACTATTTATTTCGCTTTCATTCTCTGTCCACTCTAATTGTTCTGCCGGAATATTGGCTGTATTACCAATATATTTAAAATTTCTGGATATGATTTTTCCATTAGATACTGTTATTGTAGTTTGCCAGCTGTACGTTGCAAATACAGAACCTCCCACAACAACATATTTATATGAATTTTTCGAAGATTCTTTAAAATTAAACCACGTAGCCTGACTGCTTTGAAAATCGTTTTTATAACTCAAACTTTCATCTGAAGAACAGGAAATTATTAAGGTACTAATAAATAATAATGTCATGCAGTAAATTTTGTTTTTCATAATTTATGTTTTTAATGTTATACTGTATTTTTTACTATTCTAAGCTACAACACAAATACAACTTTTTAGTTGCTTGCGCATTGGAATACTTTTAAGCAAATATTGTTGCAAATTATTCTTCAAAAACTAAACCCATCTGCATTAGGCGGCTTATCGTTTTATCTTCTAATAAATCTTTCGATAGACTTGAATGCTCAATATTCATCACATCAGGAAATTGAATAGTTCTCAATTTATTGTTTTTTAAAGCAATATCTCCTAGTTTTTTGTTTTTGGAAAAGTTTAAGCTTTTCAATAAATAATATTATTAAAAAAATGTCAAAAGTTTCAGTTTTTTAAACACTTTAACGAATATAACATTTTACTACAATTAATAAGCTATTCCTAATTGGTTTACAAATCAAAACCCTCCAAAGTCATTTGATTTCGGAGGGTTTAGGTTGAAATTTGCTATTTAATATTGTAGCCCTACATTAAGATCAATTCGTTAGATTAATCATTTATAGTTGTATGATAATTATTTCATCAGGCTAATATTTGTCAAACCGCCATCAGATAAGATTTCGGTGCCTACTATAAAAGCTGAATCATCAGATGCCAGGAATACAGCGGCTTTTCCAATATCAGAAGGAAGTCCTTGTCTGCCTACAGGTGTGATATCGATCCACATTTGTTTTACTTGCTCTACATGTTCCTCTGGCACGATTTTTCCAAAAACAGGTGTATCAATAGAACCAGGTGAAAGTGCATTGACGCGTATTTTTCTTGATAACAAATCCAAAGACAAACCTTTAGCCAATGATATAATAGCTGCTTTTGCTGCTGAGTAAATAGCCATACCTGGTGCTGCACGATGAGCCGCACTTGATCCGATCAATATAATGGATGCACCATCATTCAAATACGGCAGTGATTTTTGCACCGTGAAATAGGCACTTTTCAGATTCAAATTCATATAGCTGTCATAACTTTCTTCTGTAGCATTCTCTATGGTTCCCATTTCTACACCATCTATAGCACCTCCCGCATTTACTACTAATACATCAATTTCACCAAATTTATCAAAGGTCTTTTTGAATGTATTTTCCAAGTCATTACTATTCGTAACATCGCCTGGAATGCTAATAAAATCTGAACCCAGAATCGCTACAGCATCGTTTAATGTTTTCTCATTTCTTCCTGTAATAGTACCAACGGCTCCTTCTTTTTTGAATGCTTCTGCTATGCCAAATCCAATCCCACTATTACCGCCTGTAACTACTGTTACTTTATTTTTTAATTTGCTCATTTTGTTTCTTTTTAATTTTTTAATCGATGAAATTAAAGACCGTAAATACCCCCTGAAACAGAAATTTTTTCACCTGTAATCCAACCTGCATCTTCAGAAGCAAGAAATACCGCTACTTTGGCAATATCTTCAGGTTGTCCGGTACGACCAAGCGGCGTAGTGGCAACAAATTTTGTTTCGGCATCACTACCAATAAAACCTGCGCTACGTGAACCTTCTGTTTCTACAATCCCAGGCAAAATAGAATTGATGCGGATGTTTCTTCCGCTAAATTCCTTAGATAATGAAATTGTAATGGCATCCAGAGCTGCTTTAGTTGCTGAATATACAGATCCTGTTGGAAGAGGCGTATTACTTGCTCCCGAACTAACATTGATAATATTCCCACCTTTTTCACCAAATGATTTTAAAGCAGCCTGAATAGAAAGCAATGATCCTAAAACGTTAATATTAAACTGCGAGTGGAAAGATTGGGCTGAAAACTCTTCAATTGGTGCATATTGATAAATACCCGCATTGTTTACCAAAATATCCAAAGTACCGAAAGCTTTTTTTGTTTCCTCAAAAATTCTTGTTACGTCTGATTCTTTTGAGACATCACCTTGCACTGCAATTGCATCTCCGCCATTATCTGTAATCTCTTTTACTACTTTATCCGCATCTTCTTTACTTGATGCATAATTTACTACCACTTTTGCACCTTCGGCTGCAAAATATTTAGCAATAGAAGCGCCGATTCCTTTTGAAGCACCTGTAATTACTGCTACTTTGTTTTTTAATTTATTCATTTTTAATGTTTTTTATAATGTTACTGATGCAAATTTATAGCAGTTTAATTTATTTTAGTAACTTTGTAACTAAAAGTAACAGTAACCTTGAAGTAACAAAGTAACCTTATGGAATGCACAGTACCCGAAAAAGAGCAACACAAAAAAGAGATGATGGCTGTCCAGGACTCAATGGATGTTTTGAGTGGAAAATGGAAAATTGCTATTATTTCTTCTATCTGCTATTATAACAAAAGAAGATTTTCTGATATATTGAATGATGTTATTGGCATTTCGAATAAAATGCTAAGCAAGGAATTAAAAGAATTGGAAGTAAATAAACTGATTAAAAGATCTGTTTTAGAAACGCAACCTATCACTGTTCAATATACACTAACAGATCACGGAAAAACACTGCAGACAATTATTAATAATTTGACAGATTGGGGCATAGAGCATCGAAAAAAAATTATTGGTGATTAATTTCTTTTTACTTCCAATATAAAATTTCTCCTCTTAACGTCTATTATTATATAAAAAAAACGTAGTCAAATTTAGAGTATCACTCAAATTTTCATACATTTGAAAAAATAAAAACAATGAATAGAAAAGGTTGTCTTCCTCCGCCAAGAGTTTAATTTCTTTCTAAAATGAGATGAAGTTACAAGTTGATAGCATATCAACTGTTTCTGTGTATTTCATATTTAACTAGTAATTAATTAAATCTTGTTCGGTTTCGAGCAGACACTTTTCATGAAAAATTCATATCTAAAGTTACACTTAGCTGTACTACTTTCGGGTTTTACCGGTATTTTCGGTAAACTCATTTCTCTTAATGAAGGACTTTTAGTTTGGTATAGAACCTTCTTTTCTGCCATTATTTTATTTTTTCTTATCCAATTGACCAAAACATTGGTTCAAATCAATATTCGGGAAAAATTAAATATTGCTAAAATCGGTTTTTTTATAGCCATTCATTGGGCATTTTTTTATGCCAGTATAAAATATTCAAGTATTTCTATTGGAGTAGTTTGTTATTGCCTTACCAGCTTTTTTACGGCGATTTTCGAACCCTTGATCAATAAAAACAAACTCGTTTTTTCTCAATTAATCTTTAGTGTCATCACATTATTTGGCATCAGTCTGATTTTCCATTTTGATAGTTCTTATCATACCGGAATTTTATTAGGCTGCGTTTCATCTGCATTTGCCGCTTTGTACACCATTTACAATGAGCGTTTGGTAAAAACCTACGACAGTAAAGTCATCAATTATTATCAAATGATTGGCGGAACAATTTGTTTAGGAATTTTAATGCCTTTTTATTTGATCTTTTTTCCTGTTGAAAGTTTAATCCCTAACGGAAGCGACTTTTTTTATCTGATATTGCTGTCATTATTTTGTACCGTTGGCCTCTATGTTTTGTTTGCCGAGGCATTAAAAAAAATACCTGCCTTTACAACCAATCTTACCTTTAACCTAGAACCTATTTATGCGATAATTTTAGCATTTGTATTTTTTAATGAAGGCAAGGAAATGAGCAAATCATTTTACCTTGGATTATTTTTCGTGATGACTTCTGTCATTCTTCAAACCATTATTTCCTTAAGAAGGAAGAAATAAAAACGAAACCTCCAGAGTCATTGACTTTGGAGGTTTTTAAAATTTAAAGACTTTTCTATTTTTTCACCAAGGGCTAACCTCTGTTTATTCTTATTTTTCACTTTTGTTAAAATTGTAAACATTACACGTTTGCTTTTTAATATTATTTAACGAAATTTAAAATATTTATAGGTTTTTTCTAATATTTTTTAATATTTTTGAAAACCAAAACCAAAAACGAAACCAAAACCTTTAATATTTAATCTTTTGAAAAAACTTCAAAAAGAACTTCTTTATATATTTCTATTTGGATTATTCCTAAACACTCCAAAAATTTTCAGCCAAAATAATAATGAAGTTTTAACTTACAATTGGTTCGACAAAAATTTAGGTAAAGAATCTCTGAATTACAATAATGGGACCGGACATTTAAATTTTGACAGAACAATAAATGATTCGCATCGTTATTATAATACTACCGAATTCAAAAATGGCAGTATTATTTATGAAGGTCAAAGCTACTTTAATTTAGACTTAAAATATGATCTTTTTAATGATCAGCTAATAGCTAGACCTTACATTGAATCACCAAACATACAAATCAATCTTATTAAAGAAAAAGTTGATTCTTTTAAAATTGACAATGAAAATTTCATCAATATAAAGCAAACATCTACCAACTTTAAATCTGGTTATTATGAAGAAATTATAGTTGGAAATAATGATGTTTTATACATAAAATATAATAAGGAGAAAAAAGATGTCATAAAAGACTATTCTGTTTTCGTCGATTATAAATCTCATAATGACTATTTACTATTAAAAGATAATAAACTTACCTTAATTAATGATAAAAAAGAAATCATAAAATTATATCCTGATCAAAAAAGAAAAATAAATGATTTCTTTCTTATGAATAAGGATTTAAGAAAGACCAATCAGGTTTTATTTATGAAAAATCTAATAAAATACATTAACAATTTTTAATTTCTAGAAAATAATTAAATGAGAATTTTTACTATTATTTTACTTTTTTTTGGTTTAAATCAGTTAATGTATTCACAAGACTCAAAACCAACTATTAATATTAATTACAGCAACATTAATCAAATCGAAGTTTTAAAAAAAATTGAGGCTTCGACAAATTACAAATTTTACTTTCAAGAAGAGTGGTTTGATAATACTGTTTTAATTTCTGGCAACTTCCAAAATAAAACAATAGACGAAATATTGTTTAAAATATTCAAGGACACAGATCTTAATTTTTTTGTGGATAAAAATAAAATCATCTTTACTAAAAACAGTGTTATTTATAATAAATACCCTGTAAAAGGCGCGGCTGATTCCAGAAACATACAAACTCCTGTATTCTTTCAGCAATATGACTCAATTGGTAAAAATGAGCCAAATGCAAAAGATAATCACATTGCATTAATTGGTAAAGAGCAAGTAGAAGAAACTGAAGTAGATTTTTATACTTTATCTGGTATTATAACAGACCTAAAGGATAATAAACCTCTTGCTGATGTAACGGTAAAAGTAAAAAACACAAAAATCATTGCGACAACTGATGCTGCAGGTTTTTATAGTTTAAAACTTCCTACTGGTATAAATACTATTGAAGTTGAATCGTTAATCTATAAAAATACTTCGAGAAAAATAATGATTTACAGCAATGGAACTTTAGATTTTTCTATTATCGAAAAAATAAACCAGCTGAATGAAGTTGTAGTAAAAGGCAAAAACAGCCAAAATATTAGAACAGCAATTACTGGAGTTACAACATTAGAAGCAGAAGGTTTAAAAAACATTCCGCTTGTTCTTGGTGAACGTGACATTTTAAAAGTCGCTCTAACAATTCCAGGAATAAAAACAGCAGGAGAAGGCTCATCAGGATTTAGTGTTCGTGGAGGAAAAGAAGATCAAAATCTACTTCTTTTAGACAATGCAACTCTTTATAATCCTACTCACCTATTTGGATTCTTTTCATCTATTAATCCTTATACTATAAATAAAGTAGACATCTATAAAGGTGGTATTCCATCTGAATTTGGAGGAAGACTATCGTCTGTATTTGACATTACTTCTAAAAATGGAAATGTAGACAAAATCTCTGGAGAAGGTGGAATTGGACCTGTAACGAGTAATTTAACCGCTTCAATTCCTGTTGTAAAAGGAAAAGCAAGTTTATTGGTTGGAGGAAGAGCAACTTATTCTGACTGGATTCTTAAATCTTTAGATGATGAAAATCTTAAAAACAGCCAGGCTTCTTTTTATGATCTATTTGCAAAATACAATCATAAAATAAATCAAAACAATTCAGTTGAGGGAACTGCCTATTATAGTAGAGATGCTTATAATATAACACCTGATTCTTTATATAAATACAGTAACAGACTTATTTCTTTGAAATGGAAGCATAATTTCAGTGAAAAAACGAACACCGAATTTAATGTAAGTAACAGTGAATATAACTTTAGTATTAATTACAATTCAACCAATCCGGAATCTTTTCTTTTTAAATATAAGATAAACGAAACTCAGGCTAGTATAAAATTTAACACTTCATACAACGCAAAACATAAATTTACTTATGGAATTCAAACTAAACTTTACAAGGTTAATCCTGGAGAAATGACACCAAATGGATCGTTTTCTTTGATAACCCCAATAAAAGTTGATGACGAAAAAGGATTAGAATCTGCAGCATATTTCTCAGATAAATTTCAAATTACCGAGAAATTATTACTTGATGTTGGCGCAAGATATTCATTGTATGCTGCTTTAGGAAGATCAACTCAAAAAATATATCAGGAAAACGTACCTTTAACTCCATCTACAGTTATTGAAGAGAGAACTTATGGCAATAATGAAGTCATAAATACTTCAGGAGGTTTTGAGCCCAGAATTGGATTACGTTATATTTTTGATCCTTCATTTTTTATTAAAGCAGGTTTCGATAAAAACTTTCAATATATCCACCTATTGTCAAACAACTCTACTCAAGCTCCAACAGATACCTGGAAATTATCTGATTTAAACGTAAAACCAGAAAGTGGAATACAGTACTCATTAGGTCTCTTTAAAAAATTAGAAAACCATGATATCGAATTAAGTTTAGAAGGATATTATAAAACATCTAAAAACATATTAGATTATAAGGTTGGTGCAAATATTATATTAAACCAGGATTTAGAAACCGAATTACTTCAAGGAGACGGAAAATCTTATGGAGTAGAATTTTTACTAAAGAAGCCAAACGGCAAGCTTAATGGATGGATTGGCTACACATATTCAAGATCTTTAATAAAACTAAACAGTCAGTTTTATGATGAAAAAGTAAATAACGGAGAATTTTTTCCTTCAAATTTTGATAAACCCCACGATGTTAGCATTGTGATGAATTATAAATTTACTCATAGATATAGTTTTTCATCTAATTTTGTATATCAAACCGGAAGACCAGTAACTTACCCTATTGGTAAATACGATTACAATGGGATAGAATACACATTATATAGTGACCGAAACAAATACAGAATACCTGATTACTATAGACTGGACATTGGCTTAAACATTGAAGGGAATCATAAAATAAAAAAATTAGCACATAGTTTTTGGAATATTTCAATTTATAATGTGTTAGGAAGAAACAATCCATACTCTGTCTTTTTTGTAACAGAGGACGGAAAAGTTAAAGCCTACAAAACGTCAATTTTTGCAGTTCCAATACCAACTATTACTTATAATTTTAAATTTTAAAGAGTTATGAAAAAAATCTTCTACTATAGATTTCTTATAACGATACTGCTTGCATCAGTTTTTGGATGCACAACTCCGTATAACTATCAGGCCAATGGCTTTGAAGATGTTATTGTTATTGAAGCAACCATCACGAATGAATACAAGTTTCAGGAAATAAAAATATCAAGAACATATACTCTTGAAGAAAGTACTCCTAAATTTGAAACTGAAGCTGTTGTATATGTGACTGATGACGCAAACAACAGATATGAATTTGAAGAAGGTGACAGCTCATATATTTCTGCAACACAATTTCAGGCAAGTCCGGAAAGACAATATCAATTGCATGTTCTAACCAAAAATGGAAAATCATATGTTTCCACTACTGAAAAATTAACTACGCAAACGCCACTTGAAAGTGTTGAGGCCAAAGCAGTAACCAAAAATAATATTTTGGGCGTAGAAATAACTGTAAATAGTACCGATCCAACAAATACATCTAAATACTACAGATACGAATACGAAGAAACATCTAAAATTATTGCTCCGAAATGGTTTCCACAGAAAGCTGTTGCCAACATGTTTCCTGCAGGATCTAAACCTAAAGGTGAAATCATTTTTGTGGAAAGAACCACAGAAGCCAGAGTTTGTTTCTCAAGTCAAAAATCAAACACTATACTTTTAACAAGTACGAATAATTTATCTTCAGACAAGGTGGTAAATTTCCCTGTAAGATTTATTAGCAGTACAGATAATTATATTAGAAACAGATACAGTATTCTTGTAAAACAGTATGTTCAAAGCCTTGCTTCGTATACGTACTACGAAACATTAAAAAGTATATCAAGTTCCGGAAGCTTACTCTCACAAACGCAACCGGGGTTTTTCGCAGGAAATATTAAATCTGTTGATAATCCACGAGAAAAGGTCATTGGATTTTTTGATGTAAGTTCATATTCAGAAAAAAGACTGTTTTTTAATTTTATAGATATTTTTCCTAAAGAAAAAATTCCGGAATATCAGTATCACTGCCCTGATGAAAGTCAAATTGTTAAAGAAGCACCTGACCTTTACTTTTATAACTATTGCTTTAATGAAGATCCTGCTTTTCTTTGTAGAGGCAATGAAATTCTTGATTTCATTAGTACAAACAGCAAAATCTACTACCCAAGCAAACCAACAATCTACATATTGTATCCTGTTGCATGCGGAGATTGCACATCTTTTTCATCAAATATAAAACCATTATTTTGGATAGATTAAAACATATATTAGTCCTAGTATTATTATTGAGCTGCAAGCAAATAATCTTTGCTCAAAATAATAATTCTTCAATTGAACTGAATGAAGTTGATACAAATCTTAACGAAACTGTTTATATAAGTACCAATAGTAACTCATTTTTAACTGGAGAAACTTTATTATATAACATTTCCTGCCTAAATAAAACAACAAATTTACCAACTAAGTATAGCAAAGTTGCGTATTTTAAACTTATTGACAGCAATAAAAAAACCATTACAACACAAAAGATATTTCTTAAAAACGGAACTGGAAATGGTGATTTTTTTATTCCTACCACTTTAGAAACTGGTACTTATAAAATAATAGGATATACTAACTGGATCTTAAATAAAAATATTGAAAATTATTTTATCACTGATATTTATATAGTAAATCCTTATAAAGAAATTAGCGCACAAACAACAAATCAAAGTCAAGTATTAATTTCAGAACCAGCAACTAACAGCAATATTTCATTTAATTTTAATAATAAGATATTAGCGAATCGTCAGAAAGTTGAATTAAGCGTTAAAACTTCTAATGACGATTTTTTAAAAGGAAATTATACAATATCTGTAAGAAAATCAGATGGTTTTTCTGTTCAGAAAGCGTTATTTAACGATTATAAGTTAATAAATCAAAACAAAAATCCTAACAATATTATTTCTTCTGATTTTATTCTTCCGGAATTAAGAGGAGAAATTATTAAGGGAAGAATAAAATCTAATTTAGGTGAAATAAATAACCAAAAAGTAGCTTTATCGATTGTTGGAAAAAATTATGATTTAAAAATAGCTAAAACAGATGAACAAGGGCGATTTACTTTTAATTTAGAAAAAGCAAATACAAACCCCAATATCGTAATTCAATTACTTGGAGACAATAAAGAAAATTATAGTATCGAAATTGACGAACCTAAGGAAACGGACTTTTCTTCGCTAGTATTTCCTGCTCTTCAATTAAATTCAGAATCAAATAAAAACATTACTGAAAGATTAATTTCAAGTCAGATAGAAAATGCATATTATAATACAAAAAAGGATAGCATAATTAATAATGATAAATTTGTTCCATTTTTTGGCACTTCAACTATCGAATATAAATTTGATGATTTTACCAGATTTCCAACAATGGAAGAAACCGTTACCGAAATTATAACTAGTGTAGTTTTTAGAAAAGAGAAAGATAATTATAGTTTACTGGTTTACGATCATAATCAAACTTTCAACTCAACAATACCTCCATTAGTCGTTGTTGACGGATTGATACTTGAAAATTTGAATGATTTTTTTACATACAATCCTAAAAATCTCTATAGCGTAAATGTTGTAAAAGGTCTTTACTACTATGAAGCAAAGTCATTTAACGGATTACTTTTCTTTACAACAAAGAAAGGTGATTATGAAACAAAACTTAGTGGAAGCTACATAATAAAGCCTCAGCTTTTAAGACCAGTAGATACAAAAAGATATTTCCAACCTGATTATACTCAAGATAAAAATACAAGAATTCCTGACTATAGACATCAACTTTTATGGCTGCCAAATGCTGATTTAAGTGCAATTAACTCAAATATTCAATTTTACACATCGGATGTTTCCGGTAAATTTGAAGTAGTATTAGAAGGTTTTTCGGCAACAGGAAAGCCTGTTTATATAAAAGAAATTATTGATGTAAAAAGTATAGATTCAAACTAAAAAACAGTAAGACTGATAAATTTTTCATCTAAAGTGTATTTTATTAGAGTACAGATTTAAACTCCATTTGAATCTGTACTCTAATTTTGAAATATTTTACCACGGGCTTATTCCGGTTTCATCTTCTATATCATTACTAAAAAATTGTCCTGTAGGCGCATTTTCATCTGTAAAAGTATGTTTGATAATAAAAGCCGCAGCACTTTCTACTGAACCCGGACCACTATGATGATTAAAATCTGTAGCCGTATAACCCGGATCAATTGCATTTACTTTAAAAGGGAATTCTCTCAACTCATACGCCAATGCAATAGTATAGGCGTTCAAAGCTGCTTTTGATGTAACATAACTTGCTGCTTTAAAATTATAATATTTCCACGCTGGATCGCTATGCAAGGTCAGAGATCCTAGTCCCGAGGTAATATTACTTATTCTTGGACTTTCCGATTTTTTAAGAAATTCCAAAAATGCTTGAGTAACACTGATAACACCAAAAAAATTAGTATCAAATACATTTTGAATGTCTTTAATCGATGTATCTAAAGCACTTTGCGGAAACTCCCCGCTGATTCCTGCGTTGTTGATCAGAATATCCAATTTTCCTTGCTCACTTTCGACAATGTTTTTCGCCGCTAAAATGGTGTCCGGTTTCGTAACATCAATTTCAATGGGTTTGATATTTTCAAATCCGCTTTCGCTTAATTCTTTTACTACCGCCTGCCCTTTTTCAAGATCACGGGTTCCTAAATAAACAAATAATCCTTTTTTAGAAAACTCTTTTACCAGTTCTAAACCAATGCTTCTATTTGCTCCTGTAATTAATACTGAATTCATTTTTTTCTTGTTTTAAATTATTGAAGCAAAGGTCATTCCTTTAAAAATAAAATCATTTGCCATTTGACAAAAAGCAATTTAACTTATATTTTTTCTTATTCTGCTTAATGAGGATTGAGTAACACCTAAATAGGAAGCAACATAAGATAACGGAACACGATTGACAACATTGGGATAGATTTCTAAAAATTTTAAATAACGTGTAGTCGCATCTTCTGAAATTTGCGGACTTCTTCTTTCTACTTTCTGCATTAACGCTCTCGAAATAACTTTATGCACTATTGCGTCCCATCTCACGATAGTATTAGAAAGTTCTTTCCAGTCTTTTTTAGAAAAAACCACAATGGTAGTATCTGTAATTGCCTGTACATACGCTGTCGAAGCAATTTCATTTTCAAAACTTTCCAAATCCACTACAAGATTATTTTCATCAATAAAGTACTTCGTAATTTCTTCTCCCTTATTATTATAATAACAAACCCTAACAATACCATTTAAAACAAAACCTACTTGCTGTGCAACTTTTCCGGCTTCAGAAAAATATTCCTCTTTTTTTAATTCTAATGCTGTAGCTTTATTTAAAACCAAGTCGATTTGTTGGGAATTTAAATTCCCAAATTGCAATATATATTCTATAAACTGTTCCATAGTTGCAAGTTAGTCAAAGTTATTAGGGAAGAATTTGTCATTTGGCAAAAAAAATAAAATCCTAAATATTATTTCTCAAATAAATTTTCGGTTTTACTTAAAAACTCTTCTGTTGCTTCTTCTATATTTATATTCATCCTTTCGGCTAAAATGGCCAACCACCAGATAGATTCTCCTATTTTATGTTTAAGTTCTTTCTCTGTATTTTCTTTTGGCCATCTGCCTTGTTGCGACATTACATGGCGTCCTACCAAGCCGGCATCTGTTAAAAAAGCCAATGCATCTTCTTCTACAGTCCATTCACTTCCATGATGATTCAGTTCCAGTTCGTGATAACGTTGTCTTATTTTTAAAGAACGTTCTTTTAATTGTTCAAAATTTATCGATGCCATAGTTTAATTTTTGTTGAATGATTCTTTGAATGCGACAGGACTTAAGCTGGTCTTCTTTTTAAATAATTTATTGAACGATTGCGGATGTTCGAATCCTAATTTATATCCAATTTCTGCAACTGAATAAGTCCCGTTTGCAATATATTCTTTTGCTTTTTCAATTAATTTATCATGAATAAACTGTTGTGTATTTTGACCACAAAGATTGCGTAACAAATCGCTCAGATATCTTGGTGAAAGATTCAATTGCTCCGCCAAAAACTGTACGGTCAGCACGCCCTTTATCAATGTTTTCTCCTGATCAAAATAATCATTTATTTCATTTTCTAATTTAGCCAATACATCATGATTCACTGCTTTGCGCGTAATAAACTGCCTATTGTAAAAACGATTACTATAATTAAGCAAAAGCTCTATCTGAGATAGGATAACATCCTGACTAAAATTATCTATACGTTCCTTAAGCTCATTTTGTATAGAAGCAAAAACTCCTAAGATTGTTTGCTTTTCCCGCTCTGATAAATACAAAGCTTCAGATGCCGAATAATTAAAAAAGCCATATTTTTTAATAGTATTATTTAAAGCATACGGACGAATAAAATCGGGATGAATATGCAATGACATTCCACTATAATCCGCTTCTTCATCCTGCATTCTCAAGATTTGTCCTGGAGAAACAAAAGACATTCCTCCTTCTTCAAAATCATAAAAACCCTGACCATATCGTAATTTTCCTGAGAAGTTAGTTTTAAAAGAAATTTTATAAAAATCCAAAATAATTCCCTGTTCAAAATCCTTAGGATCAAAAATGGCTTCTCCGTAATTCAGAATACTAATAAGCGGATGCATTGGCTTAGGCTGCCCCATAGCAACATGCAGTTCAGATATTGTATGGAATATTTTAGGCTGATTTTTCATTGTTGCTGTTTTTATTACTGCTCTACTTTTAAGGTTTTTACTTTCCCAAATTCACAAAATGTTCTACAGGCGTAATATTCCAACTCACAGTGTTTTGATCAATTAAGTCATGCACAATAGAATCGCTGAGTTCGGTCATTAATTTGTGCATAGCATTTGTACCGTCTTCAGCATTTCTCCATACAAGCAGGTCGTGTACAATACCTTTTTTTAATTCAAAAATACTTCTCGACACAAATCCTTTTTGTCGCTTTAAAAATGCATCAACCACTTTATTGGCCACGATGAATTGATCGATAGTACAGTTATTTAATCTAAAGGTAGTTAGTTCTATAGCCTGATTTTTCATTTTCATTTAAAATTTAAAAAGTAAACATTGTTTTAATATTCTGAACCTGAGTTTCACTTCCCAATTTTAGTCGTTCATCATACAATTGATTTGCATCATTACCTGCAACATATCGCAATTGATTTTTATTATCTGTAGCCGATTGATAGACAATTTCAGCAATGTCTTCTACCTTAGTATAATTGCTTATTTTTTCGGGACTGTAACCTTTACTTACTTCGGCTGTTAATTTTTCATAAGCATCATGTTGTCCTGTCTCCATAGATCGAACAGCAAAATCAGTCTGCATTCCGCCTGGCGCAATAACTTTAACTTGAATCCCAAACTGAGCCAGTTCGTAAGCCATACTTTCGGAAAAACCATCGATAGCAAATTTTGTAGCGCTGTAAACAGAACACATTGGAAATCCTATCAATCCAAAAGTAGAAGTAATATTGATAAACATACCGCTCCTTCTTTCACGAAAGTGAGAAGTAAAAGCTTTAGAAACTCTTATAACACCCAATAAATTTGTTGTTATCTGACGTTGAATTTGTTCATCATCTAAAGATTCCAATACCCCAATTAAACCATATCCTGCATTATTCATCACAACATCTACAGAATATAAATGGTTCACTTTTTCAATAACCGAAATTATCTGATCCTGATTGCTTACATCCAAAGGAAGTAGAATTACATCTTTGAGTTTATTTAATTCCGTTTCATTTTCAGGATTGCGCATTGTCCCAATTACGCGCCAACCCTTACTCTGAAATAATTTTGCTGTTGATTTTCCTAAACCAGATGAAGCTCCTGTAATAAAAATTGTCTTTTGCATTTTTTTTATTGTTTTAAAATTATAAAGCAAAAGTCTGAAGAAGTGTTATCTGAGATGTAGTCATTTTGATCCTTCTATTAGCCAAAATGACAAAAGAATATGAATGGTATTTTATATCTGAATAAAAAAACAAATAAATACGTATAATAAAATCAATTGAAGTTTATAAAGTAAAATAATTCCACAAGATCTCGTAAAAGCTTCATTTAATATTAATGAAGCTTTTTTATTCAACTGTTCCTTTTATAATTCCTCTGGTTGACTGTCTAATAAAAGTTAAAATGATATCACGTTCTATACTCTGTTTAAAATTTTGTTCTATCAGATGTAAAGCATTAGTTGTATTGCGTTTCTCCAGAAAAATAATACGATAAATATCTTTTAACTCATTAATCTTTTCATTTTCAAAGCTTCTTCTTTTCAATCCAACTATATTTAAACCACAATAAGACAAAGGCTCCCGTGATGCTAAAACATAAGGAGGAACATCTTTTACAATACGGCTCATTCCGCTAATCATAGAATGTTGCCCAATAATTGAGAACTGATGTATTGCTGTCAAGCCACTTATATTACCCCAATCACCAACGATAACTTCTCCGGCCATTCCAACATTAAATCCAATAACACAATTATTACCAATACAACAATCGTGACCAATGTGCGTATTCGCCATAATTAAATTGTCGCAACCAATAATAGTTTTACCTTTTGATGCCGTTCCTTTGTTGATCGTTACAAATTCTCTAATAATCGTATTGTTCCCAATCTGAAGTAAAGTATATTCTCCTTTGTATTTCAAGTCTTGCGGATTTCCACCTAAAACAGCTCCCGCATGTATTTCACAATTTTCCCCAATCCTTGTACCATTCAAAATGTTCACATTATTACCAATCCAGGTATTATCTCCAATTACGACATCATTTTCGATAGTTGTAAAATTTCCAATGTGTACATTCTTTCCAATTATAGCCTTTTGCCCAATCACAATATTCTTCAATTTATTTTATTTTGTATAGAATACAAATGTTGCAAAGAAATAAATCTTATTTATTGATCTAAAGTCAATTAATTTGAGTTCTGATTCTGCTCAGAGTCTCCGGACTTACCCCAATTAAAGAGGCAATATCCTTCAACTTAGCTTTTAAAATAATTTGAGGTAATGTGTTTAGCAAATACAAATACTTTTCCTGAGCATTCATCGATGCATAGAAATGATGAAACTCATTTAATTTAGACAGATAAAAACGTAACAGCTTAATATGGAACTTAGAAAATAAAGGATATTCCAATAAAATTTGTTCATCGTCATAGGACAAAGAATATAAAATAGTCTCTTCAGAAGCCTGAAAATTTTCGAACGAAGGTTTCTGTTCAAAAAAACTACTCAACGACGTAATAAATTGATTATCGGTATAAATCCATTTTGTAACTTCTACACCATCTTCCAGGTAAAACCTACGAACCAAACCCGATTTGATAAAATAAATTTTAGAACATATTTTGTCCTCAGTAATTATAAATTCGCCCTTTTGAAATTTTTCTTCGATAAAATACTTTCTTACCGCTTGCTCCGTTTCCGAATCCAGTTCTTGAAAGCTATCTATTACATCTAATAATTCCGTCATGATTTAAACTATTGCTAAAACAAATTTACCAATATAATTGAATAATGAATTTTAAAATACATCACAACAGGTTTCACAACCCCGAAATTACAAAACAAAAGAATTAAGGCATTATTTTCTCTTTACTACAATCGAAGTAGCAAAAATTATTATACAAGCTAAAAAAATAAAATAAAGCACCTTTACACATGATCAAAGTTTATCTGTGCATATTGAAAAATAATAATTTGGGCATCTACGCCGCCGCGGACCGGGCTATCCGCTAAATCTTTTCCGAAAGAGGTTTTGGCCAGGCTTCGA